>JAUXCB010000032.1 GCA_030619095.1 Verrucomicrobiota bacterium
CGATCCTGCGGCCTCATTTGGCAATCATCGACGGCACCGTCGGCATGGAAGGCCTCGGGCCGAGCGCGGGCGAAGCCAAACCGGTCGATACCGTAGTGGTCGGCGCCGATCCATTCGCGGCCGATGCGGTGGCCTGCCAAATTATGGGACTGAGCGCTGAAGAAGTTCCCCACCTGCGGATGGGCGCGGAGCGCGGAATCGGAATCATTGATCTGGAAAAAATCGACATCTCTCCGGCGAACTGGAAAGAGACGATCAATCCGTTCGAGCGCGTTCCGGAAAACCTCTCCATCCAATTTCCCAACACCAATATTTTGGATGAAAAATCGTGCAGCGCCTGCCAATCCACCCTGCTTTTGTTCCTGAAGCGCTACGGCGAGGAAATGTTCCAGTACTTCCCGGAAAACCTGCCCGTCAACATTGCCATCGGAAAGGGCCATGAAGAGCTTCCGGAAAACACCATCCTAATTGGCAACTGTACCCGGGCGCACAAGGAAGGCCGGATCTTTGTCTCTGGCTGCCCGCCCGTCGGCAGCGCCATCATCAGCGAGATCCGCGATTCCCGCACCGACCCTTAGCTTGTGTCCGTCTTGGTGGAGCGTGACCTCCGGGCGCGTTTTAAACACACAGCACACAGAGGCGGTTTAGAATTTCAAGGTGAGAAACAATCGCGCATCGGTGGCGGTGGTATCAGCGCCGCCCGAAAGTTCGCGGTGACCGATACCGCCCTTGAAGGCGAGTGTCAAGTTGTCACAAATTGGCTGCTTCACGACCACATTGAACTCCTGCCCGTCGTAGGGAAGTTCATCGTGCCAAGTGTAGTTATACAGCGCATAGAACTTGGTATCCCCGATCTTCGTGGTTGCCTTGAGGTAGACCGTGTCGGACTCGCCGGCGAACTGGGTGCCGTAGATCATCAGGGAGGAGCCGAGCGGGTGATTCATGCCCGTGGTGGCTTCCTGAAAGTGCAGAGTGTCGCCGCGCACGCCGAAGTAGCCGGGCTCGAGAGTCACCTTGCCGACCTTTTGCTGCAGGGAGATGCCAAACGCATCGGAGTCGCCGGAGGCGGCATTTCCGACATCGTTTTCGTGGCGGTAGTATCCGACCAGTGCGCTGTTGGTCGTGACATCCCACTTAACGCGCGTTCCAACCAGATTGGCCACATCGTAGGCGTACGCATCAAACAGGGCGATTTCCAGATCCTGGATGCCGGTGTACAGTGCTTCACCCCACGTAATCCCATCGGTGTCGGCACCCGCACCAAAGACATCGCCGAAATCGTTGAAGTCCCAACGATCGCCCGCATCGATCCAGTTGCTCATACGGAAGGCGTGCCCCATGCCCAGCTTGAGGTCTTTGATGCCGGTGGTTTCGAACTGCACCGCTTCAATGCTGCGGGCCTTCTGGCGGAAGTCGTTGTCGCGGAAGATCTCGCCGTTGTTGACCTTGCGACCGATGGTGACGACCGCGTTGGTGGTGACGCGATAACGAATCCAGGCTTCGTTAAGCACATTGATATCGTCGTTGGCCAGCAGGCCCGAGTTGTTGTTTTTCCAGAATTCGGCGGCTCCGTTATAGGTGAGGCCAAAATCGAATCCGGCGATCTCCGGCGAAAGATATCCGAGCTGCAGGCCGAGGGTGGAGTTGGCTCCGTTCCCCTTCCCGTCATCGGCATAGTCGCGGTACATGGTGAGCGACTGGACGCGTCCGGAGAGGGTGCCGTATTCAAGCTCATTGAATGTCCGAGCCGGGCCGCTCTCTTTGAGCGAACCGTCGGCGGCAAATCCGCTCGCGGCGGCGGCAAGGATAAGCAGTGCGATTTTTTTCATGGGGTTCCCCTTTTAAAAAAACAGGCCGGATTATTCCGGCCGGTTTTGGTTTGTCGGGTTTGGGTTATATGTCCTTCAGCCCCTCGTTGTCCTTTTGGGTCATTAGCGAAACGACCATCAGAACAATGAAGCTGAGCGGAACCGAGATGATGGCGGGGTTGTTAAGGGCGTGCAACGCCATGTCTGGATCCAAGCCGTATTGCGCATACATCTTCGGGGAGGAGAGGATGATGCCCAAAGCGGAAACCATGCCGACTCCGATGGACCAGGCAATGCCTTTGGCCGTGGTCTTCTTCCAGAAGAGCAACATGATGATTGACGGCAGGTTGGCTGAAGCCGCTACTGCAAAGGCCCAGCCCACCAGAAAGGCTACGTTCACGCCTTTGAAGGCAATCCCCAGTCCAACCGCAATAATTCCTACCCCAACCGCGGTGAGTTTGCCTGCCCTCACTTTTTGAACATCGGTCATCTTGATACTGAAGTAGTTATCCATCAGGTCGTGCGCCACCGCACCGGATGCCGCAACAATCAGTCCAGATACCGTTCCAAGCACCGTCGCAAACGCAATCGCAGAGATGATGGAAAAGAGCACGATATTGAAGGATGCCGCGAGAAGCGGAGCGGACATATTGCCACTTTCCAAATCGATCACGCCCATGGTCATGGCGCCATAGCCCATGAAAAGGGTCAGGATATAGAAGAAGCCGATCGCCGCAATGGCCACGATGGTTGATTTACGCGCATCGCGCTGCGACGGAACCGTGTAGTAACGAATCAGAATGTGCGGTAACGAAGCGGTGCCCAGGAAGAGCGCCAGCATCAGCGAGAGGAAGTTTAACTTTCCGAGAGGAGTCTTGGTCGAGAAATACTGACCCGGAGCCAACAAATCGGATCCTTTAGTAACGACGGGACACCAAACTTTAACGTGGTTGCCGTTGTCTTCAAGTTTGACCGCAGACCCTTTGGGGTAGCGAACGACCTCGGCTTTTTCGATCGCAGCAAAATATCCAAAGATACCCAGTTTCCCCGTACTTTCGATCGCTTTGCCGCTTTCATCTTTTCCAAGGCTCGTCAGATAGCCAACCGATTTAAACAACCCCGCCTTTTTAGGTGCGCCATTATAAAGTTCTTCGCCGCTGGCGGTCTTGGTTTTGGACTGAGTTTCAATCAGCTTATCACCGTCGAGCTGCCACCATCCTGCGATGGTCTGCGTTTCGACCGGAGCATTTTCGCCGAGTTGAATCTCTTTTTCAGTGGTTAGTTTTGCGAAAGTTTGGCCGGTTTTTTCGTCCGTAATCTGGGTGACGAAGGTGTATCCCTCTGTTTTTCCATCAAGCGTCGCTTGTGCGGTCAGTGTTTGCGGAACAAAAGTTTCCGGGCGCGGAGTGGTGGAGAGCCCTTTATTCAACACCGCGATGGAAAGTACGGTGGAGAAGATAATCAACAGGCCGCCCTTAAGGAACTGCACATACGTGGTAGAGGTCATGCCCGCCGTGGCCACAATGGTAATCACGATCGCGCCGACCATGATCACGCCAACCCAATGCGGAAGACCGAGCAACGGCGTGACGAGCACCCCGGCACCCACCATCTGCGGAATCAGATAGAAGAGCGATACGGCCAGCGTACTGACGGCAGCCATCAACTGAATGCTTTTGGAGTTAAACTTGGAGTCGAGCGCATCGGTAAAGGTATATTTCCCGAGGCGTTTCATCGGTTCCGCCACCACAAAGAGGGCAACGACCCAACCGGCAAGATAGCCGATGGAGTAGAGAAAACCGTCGTAGCCAAAAATGGCGATCAGGCCGCAAATACCGAGGAACGAAGCGGCGGAGAGATAATCACCTGCAAAGGCGATGCCGTTGACGAACCAGTGGATGGTCCCGCCAGCGGCGAAGTAGCCTTCGGCCGATTTAGCTTTGCGAGCAAAGAAAAACGACATGCCGAGCACGAGGCCGACGAAGGCGAGGAAGATGGTAATAGCGATGGGGCTAGGTGTATAATTCATTATTTCGTCTCCCCGTCTTTTTTGCTCATTTCATCTTCCTTCTTGGTGCAAAGATGGTTGTAGATCAGGCCGAGGACGATGGCAAAAATGATCAGTGTCATACCATAAACAATGGCTAGGTTTGTTCCCGCAAGTATAGGAATTCTCATCAATTCAGGTGCGAACACCGCAATTCCGACAAATCCTAAATAGATGATGCAATAAAGCCAGAACAGTTTAATTCCAAGCTTTGCCTTCCAGTCGGACGCTTTGTCCTTTTCCTGCTTCGCAGCCGGTTCATGTAACATGACGCTCTCCTCTTTTTGATCTAATACAAAATAAAGACCGAGCGTTTTACCCCTAAAAGAGGCCGATGGGAAGAGATTTGCTTGGCTAATTCAGACGGCCCGCGGAGGTTTTAGACAGGACAACCCTCCTTCGCCAAAGGCTTCGGCGTGGCGAGGCAGGATCAACACGGATGTTCCCAAACATTGGAAAACATGCCTGCGGGCTATCCCCTCGAAGACAATGCGGAAAATGCACTAGCACTCAGTGGAGATTCCTGAGGTGCCGCTGATAATTTTTGCCCGGGATCAGCAATCACCGGCGCATTACTGACTGATTTCTTCTCGGATATCTGAGGCGCAGGTTTTGTCCAGTTTTTCAGGTACTGGACGATTTCCCCATAAAAACGCGGAAGCATTACCTCAATCATTTCGACAAATTTCTTGGGGGCAGCGAAGTGCCGCCCAAAGATTTTTACATGAACAATTGATGCCTTTTTGATCTCCCGGCCTTTGTATTCCGACACCTGATCTTCCATCTCTCTATAGGAAAATCGTTCCGGCTTGCGGGCATGCTTGAAGAGCAACTCGATGTACAGCTCATCTAAAATTGACACCTCCGGCCTCTCCTCAATGAGCTTTTTCTTTAGGAACTTGTTTTCGACCTGTCCTCGAATCCAACCGAATTGCCCCTTAATGGTTTTGTCTTGTGGAATAGCAATGTCGACTGACATCTCAACTGTTTTGGTCTGAAAATCCGCCCGGATTGATATATCCGAAACCGCCGCTTGCACACTCAGCGTTGAAGACACAACAGGCTCCTTCAAAAACTCATTCAGATCATTATCGATACGAGCCTGAATATCTCCTCGGTACTTCCGTACTCCAGACTGAACCAAACCGCCCAGCTGACAGCTTAATTTGAGAGCCATGTCTCTTTCTTCTTGCAGCCAACTTTCTATCGTCTCCAACAAATCGGAATCTGTTCTTCTCAAAGTAGCGCGACTGGCCACCTTTTCAGAAATGACCTTCCAACCCGGCTTCATTTGAGAGAACCCCCGTTTGCCTACGCCTGACTTTTCGTTCTCAAGGTAGGCAACAACTTCCTCCATAATCCGAACCTGGTCCGCATCTTCAATATTTGTGTCGTTATCAAAGAGACGAATTCGAGCAAGTGTTCGGATGAACTGCCAGGAAAGATGATATAGCTCGACGCCTTTTGGAATCCTCTTTGTTCCCAGCGGACTTTGCGTTGGCTCAGAAACAAATTCGTTTGAAATCGTAACTATTTTTGGAATGTCAAAAGTGTGAGCAATCTTTATATAGCGATCAACCTGTTCCCGTTTAAGCCCATCTGCGCCATTCTTCATTTCGAGGATCGCCGCACTCTTTATCTTACCCCCTGACACAACAAGAATAAGACCATCGACCCGACTATCTTTCTGCTCGGGAAAAACAACCTCTGTGTACACAAACAACTGTCCGCCCTTTGGCATGCCGACGACACCCAGAATGTCCTTTCTAAATTCATCAACCAGCGTAAGCGTAGATAGAAATATGGAAGTAAGGGCTTCTTCCTTTCCTGGATTAATAAGAGGAATAAGCCGTGCAGACCGAAGGCCGATCTCATTATCCCGAACCAATTCGTCGAAATCGCGTTTGTTCATTCCAACGAGCTTTTTCAGTCTTGTTGCCATATTCCCTCTCCCTTTAAAAATCATCCGACCGATTCAAGAATCTTCAGGATAAAACAAATATTATTCTGACGGTAGTAAAATCTCTCCTCCGGTAAATCCTGTTATCCTGTCAAAAATTCATTGGATTTCCGGTGAGGATAAAGTCCGTGAAGATTTGAATGAGGCCCTGACGGGCAAGTGCGGTGCGGTAAAGTTTTGGAGAATGGTCGGGGCCGAAAAGGGCATAGGCCGTCTCTTTGATCACACTGTTCATCGGCTCAACCGGAAGATTGTCCAGAGCGAACGAATCGCCTTTCGCCAACCGGTACGGCACAAACACATTTAGATCCATCGCCTGTAACCGCCCCTTCCCGATCAGCTCCGCCTTGTTCTCCGTTCCCGTCCACCCCACATGAGTGCTCCAAAAGCAACGACGTTGCATTGCAACGCTTCGCGTCCCGAGGGCCTCGCCACTAAAAAGGCCGAACGCAATATATTGCGCGAGGGCACAAAGTCGCCGGACGGGATGGTTGAGCGGGCGCAAACCGGAAAAATCCCAATCCTCTCGAACACAGGGGACAGCCTCTTCCCATTTGTGCTCCTCACGCCACCAGCAATCCCACAGCGACCGGAAATACGCCTTGGACTCCGCGCTCCACTTCGTGCCGGGTTGCCTGGGAAGCAGGCCGGAAATGCCGAGCAACACGGCATAAATAGTTTCCCAATCTGATCCGTACTGCGCGAGCGCGGACAGCGGAAGGATCTGGGTCAGCTTGCGAAACGGGGCTTTATTGCGTTTGTAACCAAGAGCTACGGCGGTCTCCTCGTAGAGTACCTGCGCCTCGCCGCGCTCCTTCATCAACCACGCCAGCCGTTGCGTCTTTTGCCGAAGCCGCTCCTGCCCCGCATTTTCTAACCATTGGAGAATCTCATCTGGACCGTTTCCAATGGTTGGAAAAACAGAGAGGTGAAAGCTCTGCCCCCTTCCAGGCATGAGAAACGGTTTAGATGCTCGCGGCTCCTGATAGGGATACGCCGTTACATCAATGCTTTCAAGATCGGTGGTAGATATATCACTTAGTGATATATGTAGCGTTCCGGGCGGAAAGAGAGATTTATCGATGGGTTCAGAAAACCAGGTGATGTGAAAGCGAACATTTTCGTAGCGCGGATCGGTAGGGTGCCCATGGTTTTTCCAGTCCGCGGAAACAATATGGATCTCCGCATCGCCCGCAATGCGCCGCTGTTCATCACCCACCAACAAAACCGCACCGAGGAAGTCCGGCCCGGCCTCTAGATTCCAGCGACCGGGGCTTTTCACAACAACCGGCTCTCCGCACAAGGTTTTCAGCTCCTTCGCCCTCAGGGAATCATCGAACCAAAGCGCCTGCAGGTGGCGTTCGGTGTACGGAAAATAATGTCCGGCCCTTTCGCACACCTCATTCTCAAAAAACAATCGACGGTAATCCGCCGCACCGGGAAAAAGCTGATCGACCGCTATTGGAGTTTCGTAAAGCACAAAGAAAAGATAAAGGAATGGTGGAATATTGGAATGATGGAATGGTGAGAATCTTCCTCACAGAGGCGCGGAGGACGCAGAGAATATTATCCTAAATTAAAAATGCTCCGCCTGCTCTGCGCCTCTGCGAGGAAAAACTGATCCGGCCCGGTTTTTAAACAACCTGTGCATCCGGAAAACCGAAATTGGTTTCGAACAACTCTTTAAAGCGAGCGGCAACCGATGCCTCGTCAGGGCCGTCAACCTGCAGAGTGATCTCCGTTCCATGTTCCATGCCGAGCATCATCAAATCGAGTGCCGAGCCAAGCTGACAAGAGCCGGAGGGAGCCACCACTGTAATAATCACCGCATCACAGACAACGGCCTCCTGAATAATCAACGCCGTCGGACGGCAGTGAATTCCTGCTTCGTTCTTAATCGTTGCCTTTACTTCGATCATGACATCCTTTCGAAAACACACGACGAACACAAAATCAAAAGGGCACTGGAACAGGGGAATAGGGGAATGGTGGAATCGAAAAAGAAAAAAATTTCACCCGTTGTTCCATCACTCCATCATTCCATTCCTCCATTCTTCCTGTCTTTTGCTTGTGCCGGACCTGTCCGCTCGGTTATACAAACCGCTACCCGTTCAAGAAAAATAGAAGGAATAACGGAGCTTTGCAAATATGAAATTTCCAGTCAGCTGGCTAAAAGAACTTGTAGATTTTGACGACACGCTGGAGGGACTCTCCGACAAACTGACCTTTGCCGGTCTGGAGGTCGAAACCATGGAGACCCTTGGCGGCACATTTGACGGCGTGGTCGTCGGCAAAGTGACCGCGATTGAAGCGCACCCGAATGCCGACAAGCTGCGCCTCTGTACCGTGGAATACGGGGCCGAAGAGACGATGCGCGTGGTCTGCGGCGCACCCAACGTCGAAACCGGCGGCACCTATCCCTTTGCCCCTGTCGGCACCACCCTGCCCGGCGGCTTCACGCTCAAAAAAGCCAAAATCCGCGGCGAGATCTCCATGGGGATGCTCTGCGCCAACGATGAACTGGGGCTCGGCGAGGATCACTCCGGCCTGCTTGTTTTGGATGCCGGGCTCAAGCCCGGCACCCCGTTTGGCGAAGTAACGGGGCCGCCCGAAACTGTTTTTGAGCTGGAAATCACCCCCAACCGTCCGGACTGCCTCAGCCTCATCGGCATCGCCCGCGAGGTCGCTGCAATCTATGGCACCGAGCTCAAACTCCCTGCCATTGAACTGAACGAATCCACCGAAACCGCCGACTCGCTGATCTCCGTTTCCATCGAAGAGGCTGAACGCTGCCCGCGCTACACCGCCCGCGTAGTGAAAAACGCCAAGGTCGGCCCGTCGCCAGACTGGATGAAAAACCGCCTCGAAGCCTGCGGCATTCGCTCGATCAACAACCTCGTCGACATCACCAACTATGTCCTGCTCGAAACCGGCCACCCGCTGCATGCCTTCGACCACACGCGGCTCCGCGAAGGAAAAATTATTGTCCGCCGCGCGGCCCAAGGTGAAAAATTCACCACGCTCGACGAAGTGGAGCGGGAGCTGACCGCCGACATGCTCGTCATTGCCGACCCCGAAAAAGCAATTGCCCTCGCGGGCGTGATGGGCGGTGCCAACACCGAGATCAACCACGACACCTCCACCGTCCTGCTCGAAAGCGCAAGCTTCGAACCCTCCGGCATCCGCCACACGGTCAAAGCACTCGGTCTCTCCACCGACAGCTCCTACCGATTCCAGCGCGGCGTCAACACCGACACCGTCGAATGGGCCAGTCGCCGCGCCGCCGCGCTGATGGCCGAACTGGCCGGCGCCGAGGTCTGCGCCGGCGCGGTCGATGCCTATCCCGCACCAAAAATAAAAAAACAGGTTTCGATCCGCTGGGCGAACATCAACAAACTGATCGGACTCGACATTCCGGTGGATAAAATGAAACAGATTTTTCAGGCGCTGGAAATTGGTCTGCTTGAAAGCGACGGTCAAACGGCTGTTTTAGAGGTGCCCACCTTTCGCGACGACCTCACCCGCGAAGTCGACATCATCGAAGAGGTCGCCCGAATGTATGGCGTCGACAAGATTCCCGAAAAACGGCCCCACGCGCAGGTGATCGGCGGAGCGCACGATGATCGTACCCGTGCCGTGAATGCCTGCCGCAAAAATCTGGTCGGACTCGGCGCACGCGAGATTATGAATTACACCCTCGTCAACCATCCCCTGCTCGACCTCTTCGGCAAAAGCGACGACCGCGAAGAACTCCCCCACCCGATCAGCACCGATCAGTCGGTACTCCGAACCTCGCTCATCCCGCAGATGGTCGAAAGCCTGGGCCGAAACAAATCGCGCCAGATCAACGATGCGGTCTTCTTTGAAATCGGTCGAACCTTCACCAAAGGAGCCGTACAGAGCGAAAAAGTCTGCCTCGGCATGA
>JAUXCB010000062.1 GCA_030619095.1 Verrucomicrobiota bacterium
CCACCCCTCCGGTGGAGGGGATTTCAGGATTAAGATTGCGGTTGATGGTTGCAGGGAAACCCACCCCGGCCTACGGCCACCCCTCCGGTGGAGGGGATTTCAGGATTAAGATTGCGGTTGATGGTTGCAGGGAAACCCACCCCGGCCTGCGGCCACCCCTCCGATGGAGGGGATTTCAGGATTAAGAGCGCGGTCGAGGCCCGCAGCTACAGAAGACGGCTCCGCCGGAGGCGTCGCCCTACCCGGTTCAGAGGACAGAGGTCGGAGATCAGGGGTCAAACAGGGTTCAGCCGATGAATTTTAGAAAACGCCATTCCGCCCTTCTCGTTTTTCTCTCACGAAATCCTTGATTCTTAAATTCATCGTGACCCCTTTTTCTTTTTTTTTAAATTCATCGGCTGGTACCTTTTTGACCCCTTTTTATAGGTTGACTTAGTGCCATTCATGACTGGTACCTTTTTCTGCCCCCTTCGACTGGACAGGTTCTAATAAGAATCCATTCGTCTAATCATTTGCAAGGGAGATACGTATGAAAAGGGAGTGAACTCGTACGTTCAGTCCTGAAAAGGAAATCGGGGAGACAGGATTCGAACCTGCGACCTATTGCTCCCAAAGCAACCGCGCTACCAGACTGCGCTACTCCCCGCCGAAATGAGCCGGGTACTATTTGCAAAGCGACGGGAAAACGCAACTGAAATATGAGAATAAGCCCCTTGATTTGATAGAACAACTCCGCGTGACAAAGAGCCGGGAAATAATCTATGCTTCTAAAAACGGAGAAACTGCAATGAGCGACAAACTAAAACAAGCTCTGGAAGAGCTGCGCGACGAGCTGAAACGGATCCAGCCGGACGACCCGACGTTGAAAACCCTGCAGGAGAAAACCGCCCGGGCACTGGACGCAGGGGAACACCTGCCGCTAGTGGAAGATCTCAAAGAGACAACGGAACGTTTTGAAACCCTTCATCCGCAACTGACAGCCATCATCAACAACGTGATGAACTCTCTGAGCAATATTGGGATCTGATGTTCATCCCCGAACCAGCGTTTATCTCCCCCGGCGGCGGCGAAATGATTATGATCATGCTCGTGCTGATCCTGCTTTTCGGAGCAAAGGACGCCCCGCGCATTCTCCGCACCATTCAGACGCTTCTCGACAAGATGCAACGCGCCGCCTCCGACTTTCGCTATAAAGTAATGTATGGTGATTTTCAGGACAATCCGTCGAATGAGGATCCGTATGATGTCGAGGAAAAAAGTGACGATCCGGACTCAGAGGAGAGAGATCAGAACGCAGACATCGGAACGGAAGAATGAAGAACCCGCTCAAACACCTGATTTCTGATGATGATGAACGCCCGTTTCTGGAGCATCTGGAGACGTTCAGACAGATGCTGTTCCACTGCCTGATTTCTATCGGAGTTATGACCCTTATCTGCATTCCGTTTTCCAAACCGATTCTGTCCTGGCTGAAGGCTCCGCTGATGAAGGCGGCCGCCGTGCGCGGCACGGAGTTTGAGCTGATCACCACCTCACCGGTCGAAGGGTTTGTGCAGGTGGTCAAAGTCATCTTTGCCAGCGGTCTTCTGCTCAGTCTGCCGCTGCTGATCCTCTTTATTGCCCGCTTTGTCCTGCCGGGTCTCAAGCCGAAGGAGCGAAAAATCCTTTTTCTCGGCGGTTTTTTTGGATCCATTCTCTTCGCGATCGGCGTCTCCCTCTGCTATTTCATCTCCCTGCCCGTCGCCGTGAATATTATGTTCCGCTTCAACGACCACCTCGGCACGGTCGCCAACTGGAAAATTGAAAAGTATCTCGGGTTTGTGGTGCACCTGCTGATCGGTTTCGGGCTCGCTTTTGAGATGCCGCTGATTCTGCTTCTGATCGGACGAATGGGTCTGGTCACCGTGCAACAGCTGCGCCGCTACCGCCGCCATGTCCTGATCGGAATCCTGGTGCTCTCCATGATGCTGACCCCACCCGACTTCATCACTCAGCTACAAATGTCGATTCCCTTGTATCTGCTCTACGAGTGCTGTATTCTGATCTTACATTTATTTGACCGGCGCACAAAAAAACAAGCCGAAGAGGAAGGAACTGAAACATGAACACACTCGCAATCATTCCCGGCATGTCAGGCGGCCCAGAAATCCTGCTGATCGTTTTTGTCGTCCTGTTACTCTTCGGGGCAAAAAAACTTCCGGAGCTGGCTCGCTCGCTCGGCAAAAGCCTCAACGAATTCAAACGCGGCCAGAACGAAACCACCCCCGACAACAAACTGAAGCGTCCTCCCGCAGAGTCGGAAGAAAAAACCGAAGACCCCAAGTCAGAGCTCTGAGCACCCCGGGTCCGGGATCGATGCCCGGCCCGGCTACCCGCTGCAGCTATTTATAATTCTCAGAGAGAATGCCGAGGTTTTTGATGCGGTAGTTCATGATCCTCTGAGTGGTATTCAAGTAGCGCGCGCTAGCCGCCGCATTGCCCCGATGCTTCTTGAGCGCATCGATGATGATCTCTTTTTCGTAGCTTTCCACCAGAGTGGCCAGGTCCGCCCCCTCCGAGGAAAGAATGGCGGTCTGCGTCTCTTCGCCGGTCTGCAGCGACGGCGGAAGGTTGTAGCCGTGAATCACCCCATCGGAGGCCGTCAGCACCGCGCGTTCCACACAATTTTCAAGCTCGCGCACATTCCCCGGCCAGTGATAGGCCATCATCATGTTGATGGCGGAGGTTGAGATCCTCTTGATATTTTTCCCATACAGTCCGCTATATTTTTGAAGAAAGTGGTCGGTCAGCAGCATCATGTCGCTCCGCCGCTCGCGGAGCGGAGGCAGCAGGATTGGGAAGACATTGAGGCGGTAATAGAGGTCCTCGCGAAAGGTTCTCTTTTCCATCTCCTCTTCCAGGTTGCGGCTGGTGGCGGCCAGCACGCGCACATTCACCGGAACGCTTTCACTGTTGCCGACACGCTCAATGGTCCGCTCCTGCAAAACCCGCAGAAGGCGCACCTGAATCGAGGGGGAAATATCACCAATCTCATCGAGGAACAGAGTGCCGCCGTTCGCCATTTCAAAGCGTCCCTTGCGTTGCTGGATCGCCCCGGTAAAGGCCCCCTTTTCATGGCCGAAGAGTTCGCTCTCGATCAAATTCTCAGGCAGAGCAGCACAGTTCACACTGATGAATGCATTGTTGCGCCGCTCGCCGCCGTAGTGAACCGCGCGGGCCACAGCTCTTTGCCCGTTCCGGATTCGCCGCGGATCAATACGGTCGCCGTGCTGTCAGCCACCTGCATAATCTGTTCATACACACTCCGCATCGTGCTACAGTTTCCGATGATATTGTGCATGCGGTATCGATCGCCCAGCTGCCGACGAAGCCGCTCATTCTCGGAAATCAAACCGGTCCGCTCTTCGATGGCTTCGCGAATGCCAGCCACGCCCTCCGCGAGAATATTCGCCACCAGTTCGAGAAACCGACGGTACCGCTGCAACGCGGCCTCGTCGGTCGGAATGGACAGATCGATGCTCATCGTTCCGATCACCTGTTTCTGATGAATAATCGGTACGCAAATAAATGCCGTTGGCTGATCGGAGCGCGACTGGGTCAGATTGAGAAACCGCGGGTCCTTACTGATATCGGGCACCAGCGCGGACTCCCCGGTCTGTGCAACATGCCCGGTGATGCCTTCGCCCGACTTATACTGCCCAAGCCGTTCCTCCTTCTCTGTCAACCCACGCGAAGCCTCAATCACAAACGTATCGGTGTCGGGCTTCAACAGCGTGAGCGTTCCGCGCGAGACCCCCAGCTCCGTTTCCATAATATCGAGCACCTCGGCCATCAGTTCATGAACCGTGTGCGGACGCGTCGCCGCCGCCTGAGAAATCTGGTAGATAATCTCGAGTTCTTTTTCGCTCTGGGTCATTCAATCACTCCGTACTCTTTTCAAAAAGGCTGCTTATATTGCTGAAGGGGACATTTTTGTATCAAATAGCTTCGGATAAACACAAGAGGAACTTGCAAAACCGGAAGGTTTTGCAAGCGGCTCACAAGGGATTTCCCCTAAAACTGGAGGGGGTGCCGAGAAAACGGGAAGTGTCCCCGCTTACCCCGAGGTGTTCGGGCAGACCCATTTTGTGCTCAGGTTTGATGGGGTTAAATCCCGGATCGCGACGGGAACTGTTTTACAGAAGGGGCACGGAAAGGCTCGGCCTTCCGTATCGACATATAGGTGTCGCTTGCCGCCGTCGCAGCCGTAGCGCCTGTTGTGGTACTCTGGATAGCTGATTAGAGGATGTTCTGATCTGGAAACGGCTGCACGATCATAAAGAGCCTCCAGTAACTTTTTCTGGCTCGGTTCCAGAGCGACTTTTTGCCCGGCATATTTTCCAAGGGGTTTGGCTTCCAGAATCTGGATGAATGTAAGGGAAAGGTCCGTGGCTAATTGCAGATAGGCTTCGAGGTTTTTCTCAGAAACAAAGTCGGGAGTTGTACAGAGGGCGAAGGCCGTCGCAAGGCCTGATGCGCTGGAGGCCTTTACTGAGGAGATGACCTGCCGGTGGCAGCCTTCCCTTCCTCTGAAGCGATCATGGGCCTGCCTGTCGTGATGATCCAGACTGAAAACAATCCCGGTCAAACCGCTCTTTTTCAGCTGCTTTATTCGATCGGTCGTCAAGCCTATGCCGGACGTATTGATCCAGAGCTGAACGCTATGATTATGGAAATGGTTTACGATGCGCAGAAGCAAGGGGAATCGGGAAACGGGTTCCCCTCCACTGAAAATGATTTGTGTGGCACCGAGGTTAATCAACCGCTCAACGGTTTCTATAATCTCTTGTTCGCTCACGGTTTCCGGCTGATTGATGGATTCCCACTCAAAACAATGTTCGCAGTTGAGAGGGCAGGTCTTTGTGATGGCCACATAACTCATGCACAGTCCGGGATGGGAGATCCATCCCAAATTATATGCCAGCCAGTGGCGAAAGAGCTGGTCAAAAGCGGGGGAGGGATATCCCGGTATGTGCATGTGCCAATAGAGCTTTCCGTCAACACGCCGACCGTTGGAGGGGCGTCCATATCCTGAATCGTTCTTTTTTAAAATGCGGCCAAGCGTCGATAGTAAATTTGGAAGGTTGTGCGTTAGACCAAAAGCGACTCTGACCGCCTTAAAGAAGAGCCGGCAGTAGAGTGTAATCTGGTTGATTTTCGTTATGTTTTTTTTGGCCATGGGTGTTCCTGCCATCTTACCAAACCCACCACGGAGTTGAGCGATCCCCGTAGACCCAAAGATCAAACAGAGCATGAAAAACAACACACGGCCAGATGCTGCCGGATGCCTTTCTCCAGTATCCGAGCAATACACCGACGCTAAAAGTTAAACTGCCGAGAAAGAGAAGATCATCCAAGCGGGCGGACGGAATAAAAATCGCAACTTTGTAGGCGGCATGGAACAGTGCGGAGATCGTTATTGCCGTTGCGGCACCCTGCCCTGAGTGCAGTTGGCCAAAGAAATAGCCCCGAAAGAGAATTTCCTCTGTAATCCCAACCATAACCGCCATCATGAGAAATGGGTTCAGGGGCCATGGGTAAAGCGTATTGCTTTGGTTCCACCGCAAAAGCATGGCCAGACCTATCGCGGAAACGGCTCCATAAACCATCCAGAACCAACGACAACTCTTGAATGCAAAAACCCGCTGGATCTCTCTGTAAGAGCTCTTCCGCATCCAATTTGATATAAGCAAAAAGCATGCGATTAGGCTGATAAGCGCGAGTGATTTGTTTTGATGCAGGGAAAACCCGAAAAGCACCACCAGAAAAGCGGGTGAAAGGAGATGGGCGAGATATGGAACTGGTTTAGAGGACAATTAGCGGACTCCTTCACGTTTTTTAACCCGACTTCGTTTAAAGATCAGGAGAAACGCGAGGAGGGGTAGAAAGAGAACCAACCAACCGGATCCCAGACAGAATTTGTCATACCGATAAACCACAACCTGCGGGCACACTTTTTTGATTTCCGCAACCACCTCAGATTGTTCCTCCAACTCCTTAGACAATCCGATATAGCGTAGCTTCTTCAACGCCCCAAGAGGGGTGAAGTCAGGATCAGAATTTTCTCGAAACCCGTTTAAGACAAGGCCTTCGAGATGGGTTGCTTTCCTCAGCGGGGCCAGGCTTTCCACGGTCGCATAGAGCAGGTTCAGAAAAACCAGATTCGGATGATTCGAAAGTATGGTTGCAAGATTTTCATCCGAAAGCTCTATTTCACCCGGATTTAGATATTCGAGCTTCGTCAGCTTTTCGAGTCCGGTTACATTCACCTCCCCCAAAATGGATAGAATACGAAGTTTTTGCAACGGCCCAAGATCGATGGGCCTGTTTGTGCTATCACATAGGAAATGTAACTCCTCCAGATTCTGTAGTTTATCGACACGGGGAACGTGATTCCCGTCAGAGAATGTGACAGCTTTCGCATGGGGAAATAGATCCAGCAGCTTGTCTGCACCGGGTTCGGCAGGGAGGATCAAGCGATAAAGATTAGGCATGGGGTTATCTGAAAAAACTTCCCAGCTCTTTGGATCGACATCCTCTAGATTCAGAATTTTGGTCTCGCTTAGATCTACGTGCGTAATGACGAAATCTTTTTTCGACGAGACGTCCATGGAGACGAAGAGGCCCTCGGTCACCTTACCTTCCGTGCAGATTCCAATATTTGGGTTCACCGCAACAATGGCCTCAATCTCGGCCTCGAAGGAGTCATCCGAACCGATGATTCGTATTGATTTAAGGGCGGCCTCGTCGGCAGATGCATACCACGCCGCGAAATTACTGGGCGTGGAAACTTGCAGTGAAACGGATCGTACAATCCCATTTACGTACAGCAGATCGCCATCGATGCGCAGATCGATCCGGTTTCCATCCTCGGGCAGATAAAGGAAGGGGAAATCATCGTCAACAACCAGCAGGGATGGGCCGGAGAGATAAACAACAAACCTCCCGTCCGCATGGGGTGCCGCAACTTCAAAGTTCGCATAGTTGAGTAAACTTATCTCCTGATCACAGGTCATCTCAACCATCCGACCCTTTGTGGGAGCCGGTCCGCAGGAAGAAAGGAAAAGTGCGACTACGATACTCCATGCGCTTAGGGTTGCAATACGGTTCGCCTTCATAATCAGTCTCCTGTCATATTGGGTTCACTCCCATATACGCCGATACAGAAGATTATCAAAGGGCAATATAAGTAAAGAAAGGCCGGCGGTGCGGTTGACTCTGGACGGGAAACAGCGGAGTCCACTCGCCACCATACCCCAAACCAGATAGTCCAAGCAGGCCCCCGCCCTAGTTTTCGGACAGAAAATGGTTTTCATAGGCCGCTTCAAAGCTGAATTTGTGCTGCGCCTCTTCGGCCGCCAGCTTCACAAACAGCGCCTGCAACCCGGCATCGTCCACGATCCCGGCCAGATCGTTATACAAATCCATCGCGGCCTTTTCGCGCTTCATGGCGACCACCAACGCATCCTGAAAACTCATCTCCGGCCCGGCGTCCACATCGACCAAATAATCGCCGATCTTCAAATCGACCGCCATCCCGCCAACGGCAACCACGGCCTGATTCGTCTTGGCCGCCTGCAGCTTCTCCCGATGCCCCCGCTCCACGCCGGCAAAGGCCTGCAGCGTTTTTTTCAAAGAGGAAATCTCTGTCTGTCCAGCCAACCCCGTATAAAAATCAACCGCTTCCTGCTCCCGCTCAATGGCAAAATCGAGCACAGCATCTACTGATTTAAATCTCTCCATGATTCATCCTCCTTCGATTTCAAAAATCCTTCCGGCTCCAGTATTGCCACCGGATCTGTTTTCAACGTCAACGCCCCAACGGGGCAGAATTCCGCCAGCTGCGGAAGCTCGCTGTTGTTGATCAGCGCAAGGCTCCGGTCGAGCGCGGGCTTAATGCGCACATCGAACCCGCGTCCGGCCAAGCCGAAACAGGGGCTGTTCAACAGCTCATCGCAGGCGCGCACACAGCATCACGCACAGCTCACGACACTGGCACAAGTAATCTCACCCATCTTAGAA
>JAUXCB010000127.1 GCA_030619095.1 Verrucomicrobiota bacterium
CATCTGAGCCTTATAACCGACCCCGCTGATCTCGAGTTCTTTGATATAGCCTTTTTCGACACCGATCACCATATTGTTGATGACGCTGCGAATCGTTCCGTGGAGCGAGCGGGCCTCTTTGGTTTCCGCAGTGCGTCCAACGCGAACTTCATTCTCTTTCACCTCGACGGTGATCAGGGTCGGGATTTCCCAGACGCTTTCACCTTTAGCACCTTTAACGGTGACGGTGTTTCCGGCGACCTTGACCTCCACTCCGGAGGGGATCGCGATGGGAGCATTTCCTATTCTTGACATGGTTTAAACCTCGATTTCAAAAATTACCAAATATAACAGAGCACTTCGCCGCCCACGTGGGATTTGCGGGCCGCTGTGTCGGTGAGAATTCCCGATGATGTGCTCAAGATCGCTGTTCCGATTCCGCCCAGCACGCACGGAACATCCTCGGCACCGACATAGTGGCGACGGCTAGGACGACTGACGCGGCGCAGCCCCTGGATGACCGGCTTCTGGTCTTCCATATATTTCAGGAAGAGCACCAGCGTGGCTTTCCCGGCAACGTTCTCAGTTGTGAAGTCTTTGATGTAACCCTCTTCTTTCAGAAGGCGGGCGAGTTCACTTTTTAGTTTCGAGTGCGGGATCTGAACCTGAGGATGCTCCGCCATGTTGGCGTTGCGGATACGGGTCAGCATATCAGAAATGGGGTCGCTCAATATCATACCTCTTCACCTTTGCTTTTCTGTTCAAACGGCATCCCCAACAGGCGGAGCAGCTCGAAAGCTTCTGGATTGGTTTTGGCGGTGGTGACGATCGTCACGTCCATGCCATGAACTTTTCGCACCTTGTCCGGATTGATTTCCGGGAAGATCGTCTGCTCTTTTACGCCCAGCGAGTAGTTCCCTCGGCCATCGAATGAGTGGGCAGGAACACCGCGAAAGTCGCGGACTCGCGGCAGCGCGATGTTGATGAGCCGGTCGAGGAATTCATACATACGCGCTCCGCGCAGGGTAATCTTTCCGGCGAGGTCCATGCCTTCGCGCAGCTTAAAGTTTGAAACGCTTCGGTAGGCCTTGATCCTCATCGACCGCTGGCCGGTGACTTTGGCGAGATCTTCAAGAACCGCATTCAAGGCATCGCGATCATGTTGCGTCCCTACGGACACATTGATTGCAATCTTGGACAGCTTCGGAATCAGCATGGGGTTCGCATAATTGAACTTCTTCTGAAGTTCAGGAACCACCTGCTCACGATATTTGGTTTTCATTGTCGGGGTCATAGGTTCGACCACTCCTCGTAAATGGTTTGGTTAACTTGCTTTATTCTGCTTTTTTCAAATTTGAAAGATGAATAGGCGCCTCTTTTTCAATGACACCGCCCTGCGGGTTATCCTGCGTCTTGCGCATATGCTTCTTGACGAAGTTCAACCCCTCGACGAGTGCCCGGCCATCGGCAAGCAACTGAAGCACTTTGCCTGTTTTGCCTTTGTCGTCACCGGTAATGACCTGAACCATATCCCCTTTTTTAATACGCAATGCCATAGATCTGATCCTCTCCTTAAAGCACTTCCGGGGCCAGTGAGACCACCTTCATAAAGTTTCCATCGCGCAACTCGCGAGCCACCGGGCCGAAAATGCGAGTGCCGCGCGGGTTGGCCGTGGCATCCAAAATGACCGCCGCATTACTGTCGAAACGGAGAACAGATCCATCCTTGCGGCGGATCGGTGCTTTCGTACGAACCACAACGGCTTCGCACACCTCGCCCTTTTTCACCATTCCATTCGGCTGCGCCTCCTTGACCGTCACCTTAATGACTTCTCCTACCCGGGCGTAGCTGCGTTTGGTTTTCAGAACACGAATACACATAACACTGCGTGCGCCCGTGTTGTCCGCCACCTCTAATCTACTCTGAACTTGAATCATTGTTTCCCGCCTTATTTCGAAAGAATTTCAACCAACCGCCAGCGTTTCAGCTTACTGATGGGGCGCGTTTCCATAATGCGCACCACATCCCCCACTTTGGCCGTGTTGTTTTCGTCGTGTGCATGCACTTTTTTCTGCACCCGAATTTCCTTGCCCAGCAACGGATGCCGCACACGGCGTTCGAGTTGAACGGCGATACTCTTGTTGCCGACCGCGCTGCAAACACGACCTTCACGTAGTTTACGATTTTTTCTAGAGTCCATGGTTTACCCCTCGGCGGTTGTCGCCTGATTCAGTATCGTTTTGACGCGGGCAATCGAGCGGCGCACGGCACGGATCCGCAGCGGATTCTCCAGTTGCCCAGACACCTGCTGAAGGCGGAGAGTGAACAGCTCCTTCTTCGCATCGTCGAGTTGCTCCTGCAACTCGCTACCCGTCATATCGTTAAGTTCTTTTGTTTTTTTCATTCGATTTCTCTCATCTAAAATCGTTAGCCGTGGCGGGTCACAAAGCGGACGCGAATCGGCAGCTTGAAGGCCGCCAGGCGCATCGCTGTACGCGCCTGTGCTTCGGTCACGCCGTCGAGTTCAAAAAGAATCCGACCCGGACGCACAACGGCCACCCAGCCTTCGACCCCCCCTTTCCCCTTACCCATGCGAACCTCAAGCGGCTTCTTGGTATAGGGCTTGTCGGGGAAAATACGGATCCAAAGTTTCCCTTTACGTTTCAGATTGCGATTGATCGCCACACGGCAAGCCTCAATCTGAATATTCGTAATCCAGGCACGTTCCATCGCTTGCAGACCGTACTGCCCGAAGGCTACAGTCGTTCCGCCCTTGGCCATCCCGCCACGGGAGCCCTTCTGGACTTTGCGATGCTTAACTCGTTTTGGCATTAAAGGCATGGTTCAAAGTCTCCTGTTAAGCTTTCGCCTTTTCTTCCTTCTTACAAATCCAAACTTTGATTCCGATGGCCCCCGCGACCGTGCGGGCAGTGGCCACACCGTAATCGATGTTGGCACGCAGAGTATGGAGTGGAATTTTCCCCTCTTTATAGCTCTCCGTACGGGAGAGCTCGGCTCCGCCAAGTCGGCCACCCGCCTGCACTTTGATGCCTTCCGCCCCCGTATCCATCGCCATCTGAATGGCGCGTTTCATCGCCCGGCGGAAGGAAACACGGCGTTCGAGCTGCATGGCAATGCTTTCAGCCACAAGCGTTGCATCGAGATCCGGGTCTCTGACTTCATCAATTTCAATATAAACTTCTTTTTTAGTCATCGTGCTCAGCTGCTCGCGCAACTTTTCGATGTCTTCGCCCTTGCGGCCGATTACCAGCCCGGGACGGGCCGTACGAATGGTCACGCGAACGCGATTGGCATACCGTTCAATAAAGACGTTTGAAATCGCGGCATCTTTCAGGCTCGCTTTAACGGCTTCGCGGATACGGATATCCTCCTGAAGCAGATTTGCAAACTCCTTCTTGCCGGCATACCAGCGCGAACGCCAGTTCTTATTCACCGAAATTCGAAGTCCAATTGGATTTACTTTCTGTCCCAAAACAATTCCCTTTCTACTTACTTACGATCGGTCAAAACGACGGTGACATGTGACGTGCGCTTACGGATCGGACTGGCCGATCCACGGGCGCGCGGCCGGAACCGCTTTAACGTCGGCCCGCCATCCACATGCGCGTCTTTCACAAAAAGCTGGTCCGCAGAGACCCCTTCGTTGCTCTCGGCATTTGCGATGGCCGATTTGAGAGTCTTGCCAATCTGCAACGCAGATTTTTTTGCATTAAACTCGGTGATGCGAAGAGCATCCGCAACCGGCAGACCGCAAATCGCGGAGGCAACTCCGCGTGCTTTAAGCGGAGACATTCTCACATATTTCGTTGTTGCTGAAACTTCCATGTCGTTACCTTACCCATTTCCCCGCCGTCCTTTTTGGCGCAAAGGCGGCAACTATACGTCATTCTTTTTTCAAATCCAGTACTTCTGTCAAAAATGTTTATCGAAGTGTCTTATCCGTCGCAATTCCATGCGTTTTAAAGCCACGGGTCAGGGCGAACTCGCCCAGACGGTGACCCACCATGTTTTCTGAAATAAAGACAGAAACAAACACTTTTCCGTTGTGAACCGCAAAATTGTGCCCCACAAACTCCGGCGCAATCATCGATGCGCGCGACCAGGTTTTGATCGGTTGTTTTCTGCCGGACGCATCCATCTGCTCCACTTTTTTGAGCAGCTTTGCGTCAACGTAAGGACCTTTTTTAAGTGAACGTGCCATAACTTACTTCTTTCTCCGTTCGATAATGAACTGACTGGAGGCTTTTTTCTTCGATCGAGTGCGTTTGCCTTTCGAGAGCGTTCCCCACGGCGAACACGGATGCCCCCCCCCGGAAGTACGGCCTTCGCCCCCCCCCATAGGATGATCCACCGGGTTCATCGCCACACCGCGAACGGTCGGACGAATTCCAAGCCAGCGTTTGCGACCCGCTTTACCGCTCACGATGTTTTCATGATCAGAATTTCCCACCGCGCCAATTGTTGCGGTGCAGTGGGTGCGAATCCGGCGAATTTCTCCGGACGGCATCTTCAAATTTGCAAAGTCACCTTCACGGCTCATCAGTTGAGCGCTGGTTCCGGCCGAACGGGCAATCTGTCCGCCGCAACCGGGTTGCAACTCAATATTGTGAACTGTGGTTCCCAGCGGGATCTTGGAGAGCGGCAGTGCATTGCCGAGACTCGGCTCCGCATCCGGGCCGGACATCAGTGTCGCGCCGACCTTCAGATCAGCCGGGGCAATGATGTAGCGTTTTTCACCGTCCGCATAGAACAGAAGCGCAATGTTCGACGAGCGGTTCGGATCGTACTCAATGCTCGATACCGTTGCGGGAATCCCGTTTTTGTTGCGTTTGAAATCAATCACGCGGTAGCGGCGCTTATGGCCTCCACCTTTGTGGCGAGTCGTAATGCGTCCCGCACTGTTGCGTCCACCCGTGCTTTTCTTCGGGCGAAGCAGCGAACGCTCCGGCGTCGACTTCGTAATTTCTTCGAACGAAGAGGTCACCATATGGCGACGGCTCGGTGTTGTCGGTTTATATTTTTTCAGTCCCATGATTCAAACTCCTTACACAAAATCGATTTTGGATCCTTCGGCCAGCGTAACCACGGCGCGCTTCCAGGCGGCGGTGCGTCCGAAACTGGCGGTGCGCTGGCGTTTTTTCTTTCCCGGTCGGTTCATGGTGTTGACCGCAACGACCTTCACCTTGAAAAACTCTTCGACCGCCTCTTTGATCTCGGCCTTATTCGCCTTCGGATTCACGCTGAAGATGTACTTGTTCTCTTCCTCGGAAAGGCGGGTGCCCTTCTCCGTCAGCAGTGCTTTATTAATTACCTGATAGATATCTTTCATTAAAGTCGGA
>JAUXCB010000154.1 GCA_030619095.1 Verrucomicrobiota bacterium
CCCGCCGTTTCCGGTAAGGACTCCTGCAAGAACGACTCGACCCGCGGCGGCAAGAAAATCTCCATTCCGCCAACACTGCTCATCTCTTCGATCGGACAGATCGACGACGTGAAAAAAGCGGTCACCATGCCGCTCAAAGATGCGGGCGATGTCATTTATGTCATCGGTGAAACGAAAGACGAGCTCGGTGCCTCCGCTTACTACCGCAAGCTTGCCGAAGAGCAGGGCGTTCCCATGAACTACGGTGGAACCGTTCCGGCAGTCGATGGCGAAACCGCGCTCAAAATCTACGCGGCGATGAACCAGGCCACCGATGCCGAACTGCTCAAGTCCGCCACCACCCCGACCAAAGGTGGACTCGGTGTTGCGCTTTCGCTCGCCGCCATCGGCGGACAGCTTGGTGCGGACGTTGATTTGTCAGGCCTCAGTGATGATGCCGAAACAGCACTGTTCTCTGAATCCAACAGCCGCTTCATCGTCACCGTCGCGGAGGGGAGGGCCGCCGAGCTAGAAGCCCTCTTCACAGGGCTGCCAATTTTTCAAATTGGCACAGTCACAACAGAGGAAAAGCTTTCGATTCAAGGGTGTGTCGAAGTTTCTCTGGAAGCGTTGGTACGACCCTTCAAAGCAACGCTTCACGGAATATAGGTCGAATAGGACTTATTCGACCTATTCTTAAAACAGGAGTTTTCCAATGCATGGAAAAGACGATCTGATTCGGGCGCATGGCGGCTACCGAGATCTGAAGTCTTTCCAAATGTCGGAAATCGTCTTTGATGGAACCGTAAAATTTTGCGAACGCTTCGTAGATCGCTTTTCTCGCACAACCGATCAAATGGTGCAGGCCGCCCGATCCGGACGACAGAACATTGCCGAAGGCTCGCAGGTGTCTGGCACCTCCAGAAAATTTGAACTCAAGCTCGTCAGCGTAGCCCGCGGAAGCCTCGAAGAGCTACTGCTCGACTACGAAGATTTTCTCCGACAGCGAGACCTCAAAAAATGGACCAAAGATTCCAAAGAAGCTCTCTTCGTCCGCAAGCTCGGAGCTCAGGAGAATAGGACTTATTCGACCTATCGGTCCTATCTCGAAACCCGCAAGGCAGAAGTTTGTGCCAACATCATGATTTGCCTGATTCATCAGGCCAACTACCTGCTCGATCAGCAGCTCAAACAGCTCGAAGCCGACTTCCTCGAAAAGGGCGGCTTCACCGAGCGGCTGTATCACAGCCGCCGCCGAAAACGAGGCGATGGATGAGGGGCTTTTCCAAACAGTGGAAGAAATGTTTCCAAGGGTCGGAAAAACCTCATCCGAAACTTCCAATATTTGGAAAGGATTATTGATGGCAAAACAAAAGAAAAATCTCTCCTCCAAGTATCAGCCGTGGGTGGATGCGCGGAAGCGATTTCACCTCTCTCACGCACATTTGCAAATGGCGCGTGAGTTGGGGCTGAATCCCAAGAAGTTTGGCGGTTTGGCGAACCATAAACAGGAGCCGTGGAAGGCGCCGCTACCTATCTTTATTGAGGACATATATTTTAAGCGATTCGGGAAGGAGCGTCCGGATGTGGTTCGCTCCATCGAGCAGATGGTGGAGGATAAAAAGAAGAAAAAGGCGGAGCAAAAAGCCAGAAAACAAAAGGAGCGAGAAGGAAATTATGGAACTTGAATTGTCACTTAATGATGCATGGGACTCCATTTGGTCTGACGATATGGAAGGATTTACAGATTTCCTTGATGAGGTTCTTCAGCCCACTCATCCGCTTCGCGAATTCGATCTGATTCCATTGGCGAAGTGTTGGCGTAAAGAGAAGTATTTTGTTGTAGAAGAGGAATCGAGTGACTTCTTGTGGATTCTCGATTTTGGAAGGAAGAAGCGGGTGAAGGGAAAGACCTGTACCTATTTCAAGCTCATGAAGTCGCAAGAGGAGCTGGATACGATTCTTACGGACGATTTGGAGTGGTGGGTTCAGTATATGAAGGATGCTGGAGCGTGGAATGAGTGATGATTTTTCGTTAGAAATGCAGGCTGAACGAGGGGGCTCGCCGATTGGGGTGCTTTCGGTTTTTTCGCTTCACCCAAAGAGGTTTAAAAAGAATTTTTTCTATGTTGGTTCTCAGGAACCCGTTCATTGCCTGAAGATCGAGTTTGAATACGACGGGGTTCGTGTTCCGGCAGATCATTCGGAAATGATCGTGGAGGTTGGTCCCGATCGAGTGATTTGCAATCGTGCAGAAGAAGCGGCGTTTCTGGCGCATTTTGAAGTTTCAAACTATCCGAGAATTACAACAACCTATCACTGGATTTCGGGCAACGATCCGCATCGCTCGTTGCGGACGTGTCGCTCGGATGCGGAGTGGCTGACGTTTACTCAAAAGGAAGTCCCTGCGTTGCGGGCGGCGGGTTGGCGGGTGGAGATTGATCCGGCATTTACCTTGTCGATTCACGCTCCGGAGCAGTGGTATGTCGATTTGGAGGAGAAGGCCGATGGTCAGTTCGATGCGCAAATCGGGTTTGAGCTGTCGAACCAACGAATCAATATTCTCCCTTTTTTGCTGAAGCGCTTGCGGGGAGAGAATACGGATGGGTTGCTGACGCTGGAGGACGGGCGCAAGGTGCTGGTTCCCGCCGAACGAATCGAGTTGCTCACCGCATCGTTGCTTGAATTGTTGGACAAAGATGCGGTTTCAAAAAACGCGGAGAGCATCGAGATCCCGTGGGTTCGTGCGATGGAGCTGGCGCAGTTCCAAGCCTTGGAAGATTTCACGTCGGAGCTTCCGTCGGTCTTAAAGAAAAATGCGGATCGACGTGCACCTGCCCACCACCGACGGACGCAACCTCATCCTCCCGCGCTACACCCAGCCCGGGAAAGATCTCCAGCTCTTGCTCCACCAACTCAACCTCACCCTTCCCGACCAACCCCCTCCCCGGATCGAAGAGCTGAAAAAGAAATGTGGGGCAGACCTTTGAGCAGAAATGGAGCAAACACTGCACTTTTACCCTCGAATAGCGAAAGACGGGATAACTTCTATACGCATTCCTGAATGCGATTAATTATCCAAAACGGTGATGACTGGTTGTCCTTTGCGGATCCGGTCGAGGTGCTGACCGTCCGCCTAGCGGATGACGCCTAAAAACTTGTAGAATAATATTGTTGTATATCTAGGAATTTAATTCCTAAATATCCGAATGATAAAGCGACAAATAGAACACGAACTCAAAGAGGTGATGGCGGGATACCCGATTGCGGTGGTGACGGGGCCGCGTCAATCCGGCAAAACCACGCTAACCCGTGATCTTTTTTCGGATCGCCCGTATGTGAATTTTGAAAACCCGCTGACCCGCCAGCAGTTCGATGCAGACCCAATTGGGGTTTTAAACCGTTTTCCGGATGGGGCAGTTTTTGATGAAGCGCAGCATTTGCCGGACCTGTTTTCATTTTTGCAGGAACGGGTTGATGAGGATCGGCGGATGGGGATGTATGTGCTGACGGGATCGCAGCATTTTGGATTGATTGAACAGGTGAGCCAAAGCTTGGCGGGACGCGCTGGGTTGTTGGAGTTGTTGCCGTTTAGTTTGAGCGAGTTGCAACTGGGGAAGGCTCAGCCTGATTCGCTGAATGAGCTTCTTTTTTGCGGCGGATATCCAGCAGTGTATGATCGAAAATTGCGTCCAGAGCGCTGGTACGCAGATTATACCACCACCTATATTCAGCGGGATATTCGTTCGCTTCGCCAAATCCACGATCTGGATCGCTTTATGCTGTTTCTGAAGATGTGTGCCGGGCATGCCGGAGAGATGGTGAACACCAATAAATGGGGTGCCGCTTGCGGCGTGGATAACAAGACGATCAAGAGTTGGTTGAGCGTGCTTCGCGCGGCCTACATCATTGATTTGGTTCAGCCGTACCACAGCAATTTCAACAAGCGAATTGTGAAAACGCCGAAGCTCTACTTTCTCGATACGGGTCTCGCCTGCCATCTGCTTGGAATCGAAAAATCCGACCAGCTGACGACTCACCCGCAACGCGGAGCACTCTTTGAAAACTGGGTGTTTAGTGAACTGGCTAAAGCATTTTCCAATACGGGGCGTCCACGACAAATCTATTTCTGGCGAACCCATGCCGGGCATGAAGTGGACTTCATTATCGAGGTGAATGGTGAACGGGTTGCTGTTGAGGTGAAGTCTGGAGAAATGGTGCGTCCTGAATTTGTTAAATCGTTGTTGAGATGGAACGATCTGTCCGAGGAACCGGTCCAGAATATTCTGGTGTATGGCGGGACAGAGTCTTTCGAAATGAAGGGCGTGCACGCCGTGCCGTGGCGTGATGCTTCTGAAAAACTTTTCCAACTTTTTTCATAATGGGTTTCAAAATGTGAATATTTATCCAACACGAAAACGACTGGTTGTCCTTTAAAGGGCCGGTTGAAGTGCTGGTCGCCCGCACTTACGCTGAAGTTTTCTAATGCTTGGAAAAAATCGAGCAGAGCGGGCTGTGGGCCGCCGGGTTTGTCTCCTATGAGGCGGCACCGGCGTTTGATGAGGCGCTCCAAACACACGCGCCGGGCAATCTGCCGCTTCTGCAGTTCGGGCTTTTTGAAAATGTGGAGCAGACACTCTTGTCTGCTCATTTCAGCAAAGAGGGCAGACAGGAGTGTCTGCCCCACTATCAACTCGGCGAATGGATGCC
>JAUXCB010000056.1 GCA_030619095.1 Verrucomicrobiota bacterium
ATGCATATCGGGAGTTAAACTCCTTTTTTGCACCTGTGTCAAGCGGTCTTTTCACCTCTCAACGTGCACGCCCTGCGGATCGACTCGCAGGGCATAGACCGGATAATCCCCAAACGGCTTGTTCTGCCTGTTGGAAAACATCAAGCCTGTTGGCGCTGCCAACCCGACGGCGCAGTCGCCGAGGCCGGAGCCGGAGATTTTAGCGGGGATGCCCTGCTCTTTGAATTGCGCGATGATTTCGCTGAGCGCATCGTTGCAGAGTCCCATCTCTTCCATCAGCTTTTGATTTAGAATCAGCATTTCCCCGAGTGACGCGAAATCGTTGATCACCTCACCGACACTTGCATCCATCCGGTCGAAGATTTTCTCAAAAGTTTCAGCGTTGCGCGCGCGGCGTTCTTCGAGATGACGAATCACATCGACGGTTTTCATTTTGGAGCCAGAATAAACCGCAGTCAGCGGAAAGGTGACGCTCGGGGAGTCAGACCGGGCATCAAAGATGCCTCGTTCTGACCCCACTCGCTGAATTTCCAGCGGGTTTGCGCGGTAGGCAACCACACCGCCGAACACACTGGCGGCCACATCCGCGCCGGAGCCGCAGCCCTGTACGCGGCGGATCGTCGCCAGCGAACGCTTGAACAGCTCCATTTTATACGGCTCCGCCGGAGGCGTCGCCCTACCCGCATTTTCTGACTCAACAGGTGGGGCGAACTCTCCGAGTGAGCCGGAACATAACTTCATCAAAGCCGCATGCGTCGCAACGGTAACGGCAGCGGACGAGCCAAAGCCGATGTCGCTCGAAAACTCCGATTCGATTTTCAGCTCAACACCCTGCTCCAGCGGGTACTGTTTGACCGCATCGAGAACGAAACGGAAGTCGGGGTGATCTTCGAGCGCGCTGAGCGGCGCTTGATAGGTTCCGAGTGCTGAATTAATTTTCAGAGTTTTTTCCAAGGATCCTGTCGCGCCGGAGCCTTCTGGCGAAGGCGGATGGAACCTTGAAACGGTGATTCTCTTGTCGATGGCGCAGACCAGCGCACGGCGTCCGTGCAGCACGGCGTGTTCGCCCAGAAGCATCAGCGACCCCGGTGCCGATACTGAAATGGATGGTTGATTCATAAAGTTCCGTTTCTGTAGCAGTCGCCCTGCGGGCGACTCTCGTTCGTCACAGGCGAACAGCTACAACCCTATTTCGATTACTTCTCCAGCATACGGCCAATCAACGGCTTTTTCAACCAACCCTTCTTTTTTTCGTTCGCCACAGGCGAACGGCTACAAGTTCTGCAGCAGTCGCCCTGCGGGCGACTTGCACGGATTTGTTTGGTTAAAAACCCCTTCAACTGATTCACCCAAACACTCAACCTGAAATCATACGGCCCCCGAACAATAACATGGAGGCTATCGTGACAACGCCCGTTGAGTCAGCAAAGTTTGTTTCCACTCAGCCTCATGTTTAACGTTTTTTGAAATATAAAATGAAAGTAGCCCGTCTTTCCCTGTTCGCAGGTAAAAGTGCGGTGTTTGCTCCATTTCTGCTCAAAGGTCTGCCCCACAGCCCGTTTTGGAAAACACACCCCTGGAAACAAAGGACGAAACGAGATTTCAACGGCGAAAAAAGGCGTTTTCAGCCGCGAACAGGGAAAGACGGGTTAATGGCAGGCATTTTCATCTTGTGAATCCCGTCAAAAACTCCCTCTGAATGCCAGAGGCAAAAAAAACAGCCGGACGATGCCCGGCTGTTTTTTGTTACACGTTAATCGGAATCCGATTAAGAAACGGGTGTAACGTTTTTCGCGCAGGGGCCTTTCTGGCCCTCTCCGACTTCAAACTCTACGGCTTGGCCATCGGCAAGCGTGGCGTACCCATCCGATTTGATTTCAGAATGATGCACGAACAGATCGGCAGATCCTTCGTCCGGGGTAATGAATCCAAATCCTTTGTCCGCGTTGAACCATTTAACTGTACCTTTACTCATATCGCAGCTCCCTGTTTTGATTAATTAATAGCGATGGGTGAGTATCCTTCCTTTTACATGGATACTGCAACCATAATAGCTCCGTGTAAGCGTTTATTGTCCGACCGTTAAAAAGCACGCCGATCACAAGTCCTGTCCAGCGAGTGGAAAATGGTGGTTTCAAGATTGAATGGAGCGGCGGTTTCAGTAGGGTAGGTGGATGCGAATTTTTAAATCCCTGTTTTTGATACCGCTTCTTGCGACGGCACTGACGGCCCATGCGTCGGATCAGTTGCTGAATCGGTTGCAACGGCGCGGGCCGGTGAATGATTTCGCGAATGTGATTTCCTCGGCGGAGGAAAATCAGCTCCGGGCGATTCTGACCGAGCTTGAGCAAAAAACAGGCGATGCGGTGGTTGTGGTGACCCTCCCCTCTTTAGACGGCGGACAGATTGATGATTTTGCTAACCGGCTGTTTGAGCGCTGGGGCATCGGGCAAAAGGGAAAAGACGACGGTGTTTTGCTGCTCGGCGCCACGCAGGAGCGGCGCGGAAACCGATTGCGGATCGAGGTCGGCTACGGACTGGAAGGGGTGATCAACGATGCCGCCGCAGGCCGGATTCTCGACACCTATGTGATTCCTGCCTGGAATCAACGGCAATACGGCTCGGCCATTGCCAGCGGCGCGGCGGCCATTGCACAGCGAGTTGCCACCGACAAAGGGGTCCGGCTCTCCGGTGCGCCTCAGTACAGCCGATCAACTCAACCGCAGCGCAAATCCAATCCGATCATGACCTTCCTCTTTATTATCGGGTTTATCTACATGGCGATCCGCCATCCGCGTCTGCTTCTGCTGATGATTTTGATGAGTGGGCGCGGCGGCAGGGGTGGAGGAGGCTTCGGGGGCGGAGGCTTCGGCGGGTTCGGCGGTGGAATGTCCGGCGGCGGTGGAGCCAGCCGATGAAGAATGGAATATTGGAATAGCGGATTATTGGAGGTTTGGAAATGAAACTTGAACAACTCACTCAGGCGCTACAAACAGCATGCGGAGAGAACCTGAAATCGGTGATCCTTTATGGATCTGCGGCGGCGGGCGACCACGCCGGAAAACAGTCGGACTATAACGTGCTGGTGGTTGCCGGCGACCTCAGCAAGGACGCGCTGAAAGTGTTTTCGAAACCCGCGAAAGCCTGGGCCCGTGCGGGCAATCCGGCGCCCCTCCTGTTCACGATGGAGCGGCTGAAAAAGTCAACGGATGTCTTCCCCGTCGAACTGCTCGACATTAAGGAGTGCCACAAAATCCTCTACGGAGAGGATGTGGTCAGCGATCTCGAAATAAGCACGGCAACTCTGCGTCTGCAGATTGAGCACGAGTTGCGCGGCAATCTGATTCAGCTTCGCCAGCAATACCTGCTGGCCGCCGGAAACTCCAAAGAGGTGTGCGGCCTGATGGTGCGGTCGCTTTCCTCGTTTCTGGTTCTGTTCCGCGCAAGCCTCCGCTTGTTCGCAACCGACATCCCGCAGAAAAAGTTCCAAGCCTTGGAAAAACTCAACGAAACGGTTCCCGTCCCGTGCGATGTTTTCCAGAACGTTCAGCACCTGAAAGATGGCTCACTCAAACCGAAAAACGTCGACGCGGATTCGATTTTTGAAGAATATATTAAAACCATTGAGAGCGTCACCGATGCGGTGGACGCCCACATTCAACAGGAGAAAACAGTATGAAAAAAACACTGATTATTATCGGAGTCATCCTTCTTATCGTCATCGTAATCCCTCTGATGATCGTCAAAGGAAACTACAATAAGTTCGTGGGTCTCCAAGAAAGTGTCGATGCGCAGTGGGCCAATATCGAAACGGTACTACAACGCCGCTTCGATCTGATCCCGAATCTGGTCAACACGGTGAAAGGGTTTGCCGAGCACGAGAAAGAGGTCTTTACCGAAGTCACCCGTCTGCGCAGCCAGTGGGCTTCGGCGGGCACGGCGAATGAAAAAGTTGGAGTCGCCAACGAAATGCAGGGCGCACTCGGTCGCCTGATGCTCGTGGCCGAAAACTATCCGCAGCTCAAATCAAACCAGAACTTCCTCGCGCTGCAGGATGAGCTGGCCGGAACCGAAAACCGGATTTCGGTTGAGCGCCGCCGCTACAACGAAAGCGTCCGCAGATACAATACGGCCATCCGAAAATTCCCGGGAGTCATCATCGCGAATCTGTTCGGCTTCGACAAACGCGCCGCGTTTGAGGCCGCGCCGGAAGCGGCAACCGTTCCGACCGTTGAGTTTTAAAATATGTAGCCGCCCCGAACCTTCGGGGCGGAGGCGGGGTCACGGGCCCCGCCCTACAATCAGGCCGGAAGTTCCAAGCATTGGAAAAATCAGACGGTGAGCTTTTTGACGAAGGCTTCGGGCGGGGAGACGCGTTTCTGCTTTTCGTAGTCAAAGACGGAGATGCCGGTTTTGGCGACCGCAACGACCGCGCCGCTCTCTTTGTTGGTAAGGCGGTAAAAAATGTCGCATCCAATGCGACTGAACGCCCCTGCCGCCACTTCAATGGTGAGCAGATCCCCGGCGAAGGCCTGAGATTTGAACTGGATGACGGCATCGAGCATGATGGTGCCATAGCCTTCGACATCGATCTCGCTGTAGCCGTGCGACGTGAGGAAACGGACGCGGGCTTCGTGAATGAGAACGAGCGTATCGGCGTTGCCGAGGTGGCCCCCGTAATTGAGGTCGGTAATGCGCACCGTTATTTCAGTGCTGAACGAAAAGGCTTCCGGTATTTCAAGTTTGATTCGCCCCATTGGAAAAGCTCCGTTTTTTAAGTTGATTCACTCAAACAGCCCGTGTAGCTTACACCGCTCGATTTTAACGAACAGAAGTTTTTGGAGACAACCCATGAGAATTCGCAGAGCTATGCGCAAAAAACCGCTTCGCCGCCCAGTCAAAAGCCGGGGCGCGAAACGCTATCGCCAGATTCAACAGAAGAAACGTCTGGTTGAGCTTGGAGTTTCAGAAGAAACCATCCGGACAATGAACATAAAAGAGATCCATGCCGCACTGCTTCGCCCGAAGAAGTTCAGCGCCTAGGCGATCCTAATTGGTTCACTTTTGTGTAGCTCGCCCCGATCGCCCGGGGCGTTTTTTTTGGAACGACGATGCAAAATAAAAACATCATTCTGGTCGGGTTCATGGGAACGGGTAAAACGGTGACCGGCCGCGTACTGGCCGAACAGACCGGTCTGGAGCTGGTGGATATGGACTCCCTCATCGAAGAACGTTCCGGACGGCCCATCTCCGAACTTTTTGCAACAGAAGGCGAGGCGGCCTTCCGCGCCATGGAGCGCGCGCTCGTTCAGGAACTCGCGCAGCGCGAGGGCCTCATTATTTCGACCGGCGGCGGCATTGTGCTGAACCCGGACAATCTTGCCGACTTCGGGAAAACGGGGGTGGTGGTCTGCCTCCATGCGACGGCAGAGACCCTTTTTGAGCGGCTGGAGCACGATACAACGCGCCCCCTTCTCTCCGGAAATAAAAAAGCTCAGGTCCGCGAGATCCTCGCAATGCGCCGCCCGCTCTATGAAGCCATTGCCCATCAGATTGACAGCAATCACCTCGACCCGGAAGAACGGGCCGACGCGATTCTAAAACTGTACGCACTTGAAACTTGAGGCCGAACCGCTAAAGTACCCTATTTAACGCAGGAGTTTGAACCGATATGGAAAATAAGCACGACGCACTTCAGAAAACCAAGAAGCTCGAACAGCACGAGGTGAAACAGGTTCTGGGTTTCCTGAAACACTACGGGAAAATGATTGTGATTGGAGTTGTGGCCGCCACTCTCGTCATCCTGGCCTCCAAAGGAGCCGCCCGCTGGAAAGCCGACAAAACCGCTCAGGCTGAAGAACTACTGATCGCCGCGCAATCGCCACAGCAACTCGAAGAGTTGATCGAACGCTACAAATCCACCCCTGTCGCACCGGTTGCCCTGCTCAATCTTGCCAAAACCCACTTCAACGAAGGCGACTACTTTCTGGCGCGCGCGCAATACGAACGCTTCCTGAAAAGATATAAAACCCGCGAACTGGCTCCTTTGGCCGACTATGGACTCGCCTGCTGCACAGAGGCCGACGGAGCCTTTGGCGAAGCGGTTGAGTTGTTCAAAACCTTTATCGCAACGCAGGACGGCCACTATCTGCAGTCGCCCGCAACGCTCGCGCTGGCCCGCTCACTCGAGCAGGCAAACCGTGCAGACGAAGCGCGCATTGTGCTGGAGGATTTCCTGACGGCAACCCCCGGCAGCCTCTGGAGCAGTCAGGCCGAGGCCGCGCTGCAAAAAATCGCCCGCTAGTTTGTGATGGGGGAATCAGCGCCTGGCTCATTCATCAGCACCTCTCTGGCGCTGATATGGGGGCCGGGAAACAACTCCATAAACTCGTCGGGGTTATCTCGATACATTTTCTGAATGCCGCGATAGGCCGCACGGGGATAGCGCAATAGCTGTTCGAGCTCTTCGGTTTCCAGATTCCTCACCGCAAAGAGCAGCTCATCGGCGGTGGAGTCCTGCACGTTGAGCAACAGCTGTTTTTGAGCGGGTGGCAGTTGATTCATATTCTGCACATGGAGGGTATATTTGATGTGTTCCACAACCCGCTCTTCCATGCCCGCTTCCATCATAAAGATCAGCTCGACCAGCTCAACACGGGAAAAAACCAGCCGGACTCGTGGCGGCTCCGCCCCCTCCGGAAGAGCGGCACGCAACTCGTCCATGGCCTCATCGAATGTATCGAAAATTTCATCCCGCGAGCAGGCGGTATCGGGCATCCAATGAATCAGGATATTGCGGTCGGCATCGTGATAGAGCACAGGCTTATCAACCCGAAAGTTCGCATCGCACGAATCGCACTCCACCCGGTTGAGGCGGTTTTCGAGCAGGGCGGTTTTCAACGCCGGTTCCTGCGCCACATGGATGGAGTCGTAGAGCGCGACCTTCTGCTCCTGCTCGCACTTCGGGCAGCGAATGGTATAGGTTTTTGCAAGGCTCATAAAAACTCCCTGAAGAAATGGAATACTGGAATGTTGGAATAGTGAAAATTGAACATCCAAACTCTCCCATACTCCATCACTCCATCACTCCATTACTCCACTCTCCAACGTGAACCCGCGCAGCATCGTAGCGGGCTTCTGCCTCAAGGGGTTCTCTGGGCACGCCGATCGGAAAAAGCGCGAACGGAGTCATCTCTTCCGGCACACCGAGCACCTTCCGACAACCCGCCACGCGCGGCGGCACATTGATGATTGCGATCCAGACCGTACCGAGCCCCAGATCGTGTACGGCCAGCTGCAGGTTCTGCGCAGCGCACGAACAGTCTTGCGGGCCGAAGCCCTCGAAGCCTTCGAGCGATTCGTCCAAACAGATCAACACCGCGGCCTGCGCCTGCTTGAACAAGTCGTTCCCCTCATCCACCGCATCGGCCAGCGCATCAAGCTGCGAGCGGGTGGTTGTCACCACAAAATGCCACGGACGGCCATCCCCCGCACTCGGGGCATTCATCGCCGCTTCGAGAACTGTTTTCATCTGCTCCCCGCTCACCGGGGTCTCCTTAAACGCGCGGATGCTCCGTCGCGTCATGATCGCAGTCATTGTTTCCATAACCAAATCTCCCTAAAAATCAGGCAAAATCATGGACGACAAACTCCTTTCCTGCAAGCGCACAGACCCTATTTTGAATCCGGTGTTACGGCCCCCTCTTTTTTTGTGCTCCATCTGCCAAATCAAGCAGAAGCCCCTCCTGCGCGGCGATCAACTCAATGCCATCGTTTAGGTGTTCCCGCACCTTTGCGACGAACGCCGGTGGATCCAGCTCCGAGAAGTGGGTGGCGACTGCGGTAACGGGCGCGGCCTCGTTCATCAGCTTTGCAAACAGCGACGGCGTCATGTGCCCGATCCCTATCGCCTCATCGACCGGCCTCTCCTTCAGAGTGGCTTCACTGATGATCACATCCGCGCCGCAGCAAAACGCTGCCAATTCGGGCGAATAGGATCCATCGCCAGTCCAGACAACCGTCACCGTCCCGTCCGACAGCTTATAGGCATAGTTTTTCTTCGGGTGGTTTGTCAGGGTCGCTTCGAGCCGCAGGCCGCACCATTCGGATGGAACTGTCTCTGACTGTATGCAGCCGGAGAGCGCTGGATCATCCAGCGGCTCCGGTGCCACCAGCGTGACAACCGGGAGCCCGGCCCGCTGTTCGAGAAGGCGCGGGAACTGCTCCACATGATCCGGATGCAGATGGGTCAGCAGCAGATGATCGAGTGCGGCCACCCGGACCGGGTCATCCATCAGGTTGCTGGAGCCGAGATCGATCGCAAAGGGCCCGTCCGGGGCATCGACCCATGCG
>JAUXCB010000244.1 GCA_030619095.1 Verrucomicrobiota bacterium
AACGGCTTCCGCCTTCGCATAGCTTCCGCCTTCTTCCATGCGGCGAGACAAGACGGCGTGACAGGTTGCCGCGCTACGTATTCCGTGGTTAATATCCCTCTCGCCCGCCATTGCCTTTGGTTCCGCATCCGAGTACATTCTGCGTCATGAAAATACATCACATCATTCTATTGATCCTGCTGGTTCTCGTTGTTCTGGCCGGGGTTGGGGTTCAGACCTTTCTCAGCCAAGGTCTTACCTCTGCCCTGAATCAAACGGTCTTCCCGGAGGTCCGATCCCGATACGGCCTCGATCTGACGATTGAAACCGCAACGGTTCAGCTCCTGAAAGGCCGGGCAGAGGTCACCGGACTGACCCTTCGCAACCTGAAGGACTACGAGAAACCGATGCTACTCACCGCAGAGACTCTCTTTCTCCAAATCGAATGGCGCTCCCTGTTTACGCGCGATCCCATCGTCATCAAACGCGCCGAAGCCCTCGGCGTAATCCTGAACATTGAGCGCAATGCGAAACAGAACATCAACCTCAAGGAGCTGATTGACAAAATTCAATCGGCGGAGCCGCTCGACGAACAGGCGCTTAAGGAGATGGCGAAAGACCTTGCGCCCGAAGAGCGGATTCCAGTTGTCGCAGCGGGGGCGGCCAGTCAGTTTCCCATACGGATCCGACGCATGGTGGTGGAGGGAACCGCCCTCTACGCCGATGCCGCACTGAAACACGAATACCCGCTCGCTCTCCGGCTGTCGGCCAGCGACCTGTTCACGGTTCCTGCCGAAGATCAGTCCGACAGCCTGATTGTGCTTCGCGGCTCACATGCCGACGACCCCGAGTCCTTTATCATCGACCTCAATGCCATCGTCGAACCGCTGGTTGACCTGAACGCCCCAAGCTTTAATGCCTCCGGAAGCATTCTGAACATCCACACAGACCTTCTGGGTGATCTTCTGGCAAAAAACGATCTGGAAAGTGATGCCTTCTCTATTAAACCCTCCATCGCCAGTAGAAAGGGCTTCATCAAAGGCTCGCAGGTCGATCTCATCCTGCGCAACCTGAAATACCGAGGCGTGGCGCTCGGAGAAACCTCTCTGAACCTCCCGCTGGGCGGAACGCTACAGGAGCCGACGGTCGACCTGACCGCAGCCCTGCAATCGCTCTTCGAAAAATCATCGCTCAACTTCCTGAAGGCTCTTGGCATGAGGGAGGTCCCCAGCTCACCCGCCAGCGGCACAAACACCACGGCGACCCCTTCGACCACCACCAAAACACTGGGCGATGTGCTGGTTGAGCAGTTGGGAAAGCACGCGAAAGAGGTCGAACAAAACAAGGATCTAAAAGACTCGCTCAAAACCCTAAGCGACTCCCTGTTTAGAAACTGAATATGAATATATTTCTTCTACTTACCCTCGCGGTACTCGCCTACCTCATCGGCTCGATCCCCTTCGGCCTGCTGATCGCAAAAACGAAAGGCGTAGACATCCGCACGCAGGGCAGCGGCAATATTGGCGCGACCAATGTGCTGCGCTGCCTCGGCAAACCGCTGGGCATCACCTGCTTCGTGCTCGACGTGCTCAAGGGCTACCTGCCCGCCGCCCTTTTTCCAATCCTTGCCAGCCGCTTGCTCACGCAAGCGAGTGACGCGGGAACCACCAACCCGGCCTTCGGCATTCTCTTTGGCGCGGCCGCCATTCTCGGCCACAACTTCCCCATCTTCCTAAAATTTAAGGGGGGCAAAGGTGTCGCCACCAGCGCGGGCGTCCTGCTCGGCATCGCGCCGTTAGCGGTCGGCTTCGGCATCCTCACCTGGGCTATCGTTTTTTTCATCTCCGGTTATGTCTCCCTCGGCTCCATCGTCGCATCCGCCGTCGTCATCCTGGCCGGATGGCTTGCAGGCTACGGCCTCGTCACCGCCCTGGCGCTCACTCTGCTCGGCTCCCTCTCCATCTATCGACACCGCTCTAATATTCAGCGACTCATCGCGGGAACGGAGAATAAGTTCAGTCGAAAGTCAAAAACCTAAACCCTTTTTTCAACGAAAAAACGCAGAGTCCGCAGAGATTCGCAAAGAACAACTCAGCGATCCTTTGCCTTCTCCGCGCCTTTGCGTTAATAAGTTTCTAGGGCGTACGCGGAGCACTGCTTCCGCCCAATAACAAATAACGAATAACTAAAAATATGAACTGTTTTATCATAGGAAATGGCGGATGGGGCACGGCGCTGGGCATGGTGCTGGCCGGCAACGGCCACGAGGTGACCCTCTGGGGGCCCTTCGCCGAAGAAATTGACGCCATCCGCGCGGCGGGCGAAAACACCGTCTATCTGCCGGGGGTGGAGCTTCCGCCCAACCTGCAGTGGACCTCCGACCCCTCCGCAGTTGCAACTGCGGATCTGGTCGTCATGGTCACCCCGTCTCGCTTTTATCGCTCTACACTCGAAACCTTTAAGCCGCACCTGAAAAAAGATGCGCTGATCGTCAGCGCGACAAAAGGGCTGGACGAGACCACGCACCAGCGGATGAGCGAAGTCGCCGCCGACGTGCTGGAACACGACATCGCCGTTCTCTCCGGCCCCAGCCACGCCGAAGAAGTCGCGCGCGACGTGCCGACCGCAGTCACCCTTGCCGGAAAAAGCTTCCAAATACTGGAAAAAATTCAGGCGGCCTTCAGCGGCAAAACCTTCCGGGTCTACACCTCGGACGATGTCATC
>JAUXCB010000126.1 GCA_030619095.1 Verrucomicrobiota bacterium
GAGGCTTTTGGAGCCGGCGTAGCCTTTGTCGCCCAGAACGGGGTGACGAACGGCGGCCAGATGCTTGCGGATCTGGTGGGTGCGGCCGGTTTTAATGCGGAGTTCGAGATAGCTGGCTGATTTTGTGCGGTCGAGAACGTTGACGAGCGTCGTGGCGGACTGCCCATCGATATCGCGCGTGATGGTCTGCAGGTGGTCGGAGACGCGTCCGCTGACGATGGCGCGATAGATCTTGATAACCCTCTGCTCTTTAAAGACGGGGATCATCGCCTCTTTGCCGGCGGCATTCTTGGCGAAGATGACGCACCCAGAGGTTTCGCGGTCGAGTCGATGCACGGCGCAGCATTCGGGATTGTGCAGTTCGCGCTGAAGTTTGACTTCGAGACTTTTGGCTGAGCCGTTGGTGACCAGTCCGGCGGGCTTGTTGATGATCAGCAGGTCGCCCGCTTTTTTGAGGATCTCGGTTTTTGTCGCCGTGGTCTCGGGACGGATCGTTTCGATGCTGTCTTTGCGTTTCACTGTATGCTTGGCCATCCAGATGCGCTGATCGTTCACAAACACCTGTTTGCTATCGAGCAGAGCTTTGGCCTGTTTTTTGGAACAGCGCAAACGGTCGGCGAGCACTTCAAGGAGCGTGAGGCCATCTTCGTGGGGTTTAATTTGAAATTTTTCTTTTTGCATAATATTTAATTTATTGCCCACGAATCACACGAATTTTTCCGAATGGAGAGTTTTCTTATTCGTGTTTATTCGAGTTATTCGTGGGCAATTCCAGATTTTTTTGGTGGGTTTGGAAATTTTATAAATCTAATTCAGCGCAGGCTTCGGCGACGAGGGCGGCGGCTTGTTCAATTTCTTCAGGGGTGACGGTGAGCGGCGGAAGCATCCGTAGAACCTGCCCTGCGGTGGCGAGCGTGAGCACTCCTTTTTTCTGCAGGAGTTTCTGCAATGGCAGAGCACTATCACTCAAAACAAGTCCGACCATGAGGCCGGTGCCCCGCGCCCCTTCAATCCAGTCGTATTGATCCGCAATCTCGTTCAGTTTTTCGAGAAGTAGCGCGCCCATCGCTTTTGTATTTTCGAGCAGGTTTTCCTGCTCGATGGTGTCGAGCACGGCGATTGCGGCGGCGCAGGCCAGCGGCGTTCCGCCGAAGGTGGTCGCATGGTGGCCGGGCTGAAAAACATCGGCGACCTTGGGCGCGGCGACGATGGCTCCGATCGGGAAGCCGTTGCCGAGGCCTTTAGCAAGCGAGAACGCGTCGGGCTCAATGCCATAGGCCTGAAAGCCGAACCAGTGTCCGGTCCGGCCGATGCCGGTTTGTACTTCGTCGCAGAGAAGCAGGATATCCTTCTCGTCGCACAGTTTCCGCAGGCCGGTAAGAAATTCCGGATCGGCAGGAATGATTCCGCCTTCGCCCTGTACCGCTTCGACCAAAATCGCGGCGGTTTTCTCGGTGACGGCCTCCTTGACCGAATCGAGGTTGTTGAACTCGGCATGGACAAAGCCTTCGGGGAGGGGCGCGAAGCCTTTCTGCACCTTTTCCTGTCCGGTGGCGGTCAGCGTGGCCAGTGTCCGCCCGTGGAAAGAGTTTTTCATGGTGATGATTTCAAACCGCCCTTTGTCCGAGCCCCGCAACCGTGCGAGTTTGATCAGCCCCTCGTTGGCTTCGGCACCGGAGTTGCAAAAGAAGCATTTTCCGCCGCCGGCGATGCCGGACAGTTTTTTTGCGAGCTGCGGCTGCACTTCATTATAGTAGAGATTGGAGACGTGCATCAGCTTCGCCGCCTGCTGCTGAATGGCGTTGACGACATTCGGGTGGCAGTGGCCGACGTTGAGCACAGCGATGCCTGCAAGGAAATCGAGGTATTCGTTTCCTTCGGCGTCCCAGACGTTGGTGCCTTCGCCCCTGACGAGCGCGAGCTCCGGTGCATAGGTCGGGATCAGATATTTTTTCTGCAACTCAGAAATTTCAGTGGTGTTCATTTTTTCTCCAATAAATAGGGAAGAAACATACCGCAGTCGGGGAGGTTTGACAGAATAATTTACATTGGAACAATGAAGAGTTTTATCCGCAGATTTCGCAGATGTACGCAGATGGGGATCAATCAGGGAGGGGAGATGTTTTGTAGCCGCCCCGAACATTCGGGGCGGAGTCGAAGGGAAGTAGGAATGCTTTCTCCAACGAATGAAAAAAGCAACGAATGGGATCCCGAGTCTGGATCGCAGAATGATCGGTGCGGGTTCATTCGCCACAGGCGAACGGTTCACCGTGAAGGATTCACCATGAACGGCTACATCGTTGTAGCAGTCGCCCTGTGGGCGACTCCGTTCCTGTCCGCTACATATGCGAAAGATTCCAACCCTTGGAAAAAGTCGGCGTCATTTTTTCCCTGAAAGCGAAGCGATAAATAATTTTGCTGGAAGCAAAATAACGACCATAGGGAGTGGTTCATGCTTGGAAACATGCCGTTGCAACAAAGGTTAAAATGTTCTGCCACGTCGTATTTTGTGGTTGTTGTTTTGCTCATTGCGTAAACCGGATTGTTTTGAGGTGTGGGTGTTCTTTAATCAGGAGTTTTGCTTTTCCAGTCGATTGGGTTGCGGCTGGCATGGAATACCGACAGCACAACGACTTGGTCTTGTTCTTCGATAAAAAAGATTTCGTAGGGAAATCGACGGGTCAGAGCTCGGCGGGTCTCGCGATAAACTTTTGGGTGCTGCTGCGGGTTTCGGGCAATGGAATGGAAAAGTGCATCGACGCAAAGCAGGAAGTCGGAGCCAAGACCGGGAACGCGGGCTTCGTACCAATCGAATGCTTCGGTCATTTCGATCTCTGCTTCGGGACGAATGATTAGGTTGTGACTCACGCACGGCTCCTGATGCGTTCTCGTACGACGCTCCAGGAGGTTCCTTCCAATGGATTCTGCTGATGAGCCTTTAAGCGGCGATCCAGCTCTTCTTTTTGTTCAGAGGTCAGAAGAACTTGATCCGGCTCGTCTGTGACCGTATCCCAAATATCTTCTGCAAGCTGAATGCGTTCGGGAACGCTCAGGGTTAATACATTTGCTCTATCTAACGTGCTTATCATGTTTGTAAGTATATCCCTGATCCTTTTTCATGCAATGATTCAGTTTCCAGTGCTTGGAACTTTTTCTTCATCCGCGGGGTCATTTCTCACTCTGTTTTTAAGCGGGCTGTGCGGTGGCGTGGAGCTCAATGCCGAGGGCATGGGTAACCTTCAGAATCGTACTGAAGGCTGGGTTGCGCTCGCCGGAAAGGGCGGGCGGGACGCCTCGGTATGAAAGAGCAAGCAGGAACCTGCCGAAAGGCCGCTTCCCTTCGGGTAAGCGGCACTACATTAAACCTCGGGGAAATGCATCGAAGGGTCAATCGAAGGGTCAGAGCGCTTTTTCCATCATTTCGGATCAACAGTCGTTTGGTTGCCGAGCTTTCTTGCCACATAGACCCCATAGCTGTAGTGAGCTTTATATTTCTCATACAGTTCAATTTCCCGTGCTTCCCATTCCACAATTCCGCGTGCTTCTTCACGGTTGTCATTCCGGTTAAGGAAATCTTCAACCCTATCCTGTATAGGCCGATAATAATTCTCCAGCCAGCAATGCTCCGGTAAAACAAAGTATGCGACCGGAGAGTAGCCGCTTTTTTCCAGGAGGCTGATTTTTGAGGACGCGGTATTGATCTCCGGATACTCCGTGTTCCAGTACGTTTCAATTTCAGAGGGCCGGCTCCCTGTTGTCCAGGTGATTTCCGATACAACCAGCATTCCGTCTGGTTTTAAAAAACGCCGCCAGAGGTTGATCCCCTTTTCAAAGCCGATGTTATAGATGGCCCCCTCAGACCAAATAACGTCATATTCCTCATTGGCAAACGGCAAGTCGTCCATGGAACAGGCAAGAGTCGTTATTTTTTCAGATACGCCCATATGTTTGGCATGGGTTTCAAGTACTTCGAGAAAATCAGGCAAGAAATCGACTGCGGTGATTTCGGCGTTTAACAGGCGGGCGAGCTGTATCGCGGAGGCACCTGTGCCGCAACCTATGTCTGCAATTTTTAAAGGAGTCGACGGATCAAGCATCGCCAGCTCAACGGCTTTTTTTGTCTCGGCTTCCCCGCCGGGACCTTGGCGTTTTGCTTCCTTGTGAAGGTCGATTAAAAGTTGGTAATCCTCCATCTTGATTCTCCTTGCCCCGCTTTCGGGAGGTTTGTTTTTTTCTAAACGGGTTGTGCGGTGGCATGGAGTTCGATGCCGAGAGCGCGGGTAACCTTCAAAATCGTACTAAAGGTCGGGTTTCGCTCACCGGAAAGAGCTTTGTAGAGGCTTTCGCGGGAGAGGCCGGAGTCGCGTGCGACTTGAGTCATTCCTTTTGCGCGGGTGATGTCGCCCAATGCTTTTGCAATGAATGCGGCATCATCGGGAGCGGCTTCCATACAGGCCTCCAGATAGGCAGCCATTTCTTCGGGGGTTCGCAGGTGTTCTGCCACATCGTATTTCGTGGTGGTTGTTTTACTCATGTCTTACTCCTCTATTTCCTGCGCCAGGCGCAACGCGGTTTTGATGTCACGGGTTTGGGTTCTTTTGTCGCCGCCCGCTAATAAAATGATCAGTTTTCGGCCCCGCTTTTTGTAATAAACCCTGTATCCGGCACCGTGATGGATTCGCAACTCTGACACGCCCTCGCCAATGGGTTTTACATCGCCGGGGTTTCCTGCCGCAAGCCGTTCGATTCGTGACAGAACCCGCGCCCGTGCATGAATGTCGCGCAGGTTATCAATCCATTGAGTGAAGCGGTCTGTTTTGCGTATCTCAATCATCTGTAAGGACTGTATCCAAAAGGCTACATGCAATCAAGCTCAGAATGAATGCTGATTTCCGACCCTTGGAAAATGCGGTGGGGACACAGCATCTACGTTTCCAAGCCTTGGAAAACTGACTCCTGACCCCTGTTGACTGATCCCTGAAAGCTCAGTTAATCAGTTCGGTGCCGACACCTTTGTCGGTGAAGAGTTCGAGCAGCAGCGAGTGGGGCAGGGAGGAGTCGATGATATGCACTTTGTCCACATCGGCTTTCAGCGCTTCAACCGCTCCGTTGATTTTCGGCAGCATGCCGCCGGTGATAATTCCCTGCCGGATCAGATCCTGGATGCCATCCACATGCAGGCTGGTGATCAGCGAGTCGGGGTCGTCCTGATCTTTCATCAGGCCGGGGACATCGCTCAGGAATACGAGTTTCCTCGCGTGGAGCGCCCGGGCGACGGCGTTGGCGACTTCGTCGGCATTGATGTTGTAGAGATGGCCGTCCTCGCCCCGGCCCAGCGGGGTGATGACCGGAATGATATCCGCA
>JAUXCB010000205.1 GCA_030619095.1 Verrucomicrobiota bacterium
ACCGTCAACGCGGTCGCGCCCGGCGCGGTACTGCCCCCGCCGGACAAACCCAGTGAAATGGCCTGGGAGCCGGCCGGAACGATTCCGCTCGACCGGCACCCCGCCCCGAAAGATGTCGCCGAAGCGGTCATCTACCTGCTGAAAAGCGATGTCATCACCGGACAGACCCTTTTCATCGACGGCGGACAAAATGTATTGGGATAAGGTTTCCTTTTTCAAAAGGAGAGGATCCTCTTGATCAGCTCCTCATCGAGCACATACAAATCGACCCCGCCACGCCGGCATTGAGTGACTCCACATTTCCAGACAGCGGAATCGAAAGCCGCCGGGTCGCTCGTTTGAAAATCTCATCAGAGACCCCGTTGGCCTCATTGCCGATCACCAGAATATTTTTCGGCCCGAAAAGTGCCCCTTTCAAACTCTCCCCCCCCTCCATCGCCGTCGCAATCAGCTCATAGCCTGACTCGTCCGCCAGTTGAAAAAAACCGGGGGCCATCTTCCACAATTTGGAAAATGGCAACGCCCCCATCGTGGCGCGAACGGTTTTGGGATTGAACACCTCGACGCACTCGCCGTGTAGCAGCACACCATCAAAACCAAAGGCGACCGCCGAGCGGATAAGCGTACCCATATTGCCGGGATCCATCAAGCGGTCGAGCAAAAGGTAGTTCCCCTGATCCGAATGAAACTCCAACGGTTCAGGAGCGTGCTCCACCACGCCGAGAATCCCCTGCGACGTGCGGCAGTCGGAAAGGTTCTCCATAAAATCGTTCGGAATTTGTAGAAGCGGCATCCCGACCTCTTCAAAACGCGACACGAATGATGCATTCACCTTATCCGAAATCCAAATCTCTCTGAGCTTGTATTGAGGCAGTGCGGAACCATCAACCCATCCGCTGAGAGCCCGCGCCCCCTCCATCACAAAACAGGATCGCTCCTGCCTCTCTTTTTTCGAACGAACCAATGCACGCACCGCCTTGAGCTTTGCGTTATCCCTAGAGGTGATCCTCTTCATTTCTATCGTCTCCCATCCAGCCACTGAAATCCTTTGGCTTCCTGTTCGAGCTGTCGCAACGTCATCGCAGGACGATCTTTAATCCCAAGCTTAAAAATAGTGACGATATGAAACGCATCCGCCTCGGCACGATGATAGGTATCGCCGGACAGGCCAAGATAAACCGAGAGCGGCTCAAGTGAATGGCTCAGTGCGTGGGGAAACCAGTTTCGAAAAAGTGGCAACGTGTCCACCACCGCCAACGCCTGCAGGTCAATTTTCGCCCGCTTCAACTCGGCCTTTAGAAACCCGACATCAAAATTCGCGTTGTGCGCTATCAGAATGGCATCACCGCAGAAGGCCGAAAACTCCGGCCAGACCTCTCGGAAGAGCGGCGCCTCTGCCGCCATCTCCGTGCTGATGCCATGTACATTCCTGATGACATACTCCGGAACCGATCGTTGAGGGTTCACCAGCCAATTTGTACTGGCAAGCACCTTCCCATCGCCACGAAACTTCACCACGCCGATCTCCACGATCCGGTCATTCTTCGAGCTGAACCCTGTCGTCTCCGTATCGAAGGCCACAAAAATGGTCTCTTTCACCAACGGCCCATCGGCAAAAACCGAACCCGTCAGCAAAATCAGCAGAACAAGAAACTTTTCTTTCACAAACATTGAAAACGAATCATAGTCAACGACCATGAAATTGGCATCTGAAATTCAAACTCTTTTCCCGAACCTGACTGTACGGGAAAACCAGCCTTTGAGCGAGCACACCACCTTCCGTCTCGGCGGCCCCTGCCCGCTTCTAATTGACAACCCACTTGCGCATCAGCTACCCGCCCTCATTCAGGAACTAAATAAAAAGGGGGTGCCTTTCTTGGTTATCGGACAGGGTTCCAACCTGGTCATCTCCGACAAAGGCCTCGACTGCGCCATCATCCGCTTCTGTTCCGGTGTGCCGGACATTCAAACCGGCAACAACCGTATCACCGTATCGGGTGACACCCTGCTCGAAGATTTCGCCCGCTACACGGTTGAAGAAAACAGTGGCGACCTGTCCTATTGCACCGGCATCCCCGGCACAGTGGGCGGCGCCCTTGCCGGAAATGCGGGAGCCTTCGGACGGCAGATTGGAGACCCTCTACTTTCGGCTGAAATTCTTGGACTCGACGGAACCGTCCGCACTGCGATGCCGGAGGAACTGAAATTTTCCTATCGCCACTCCAGACTAAAAGAGAGCGGCGAGGTCGTTCTTTCTGCCACCTTTGAGTTGCCTCAGGAGGAACGGAGAAGGATGCAAGCCGAGCGAAAACGGATCATGGATTTTCGCAAAGAGCGTCACCCGGACTGGCACACAACGCCCTGCGCAGGGAGTGTATTCCGAAATATGGAGCCGACCTCTGCGGTCGAACGACGCAAAGCGGCCGGTTGGTTTCTGGAAAAAGCTGGCGCGCACGAACTGCAGGTTGGCGGCGCACACCTCTTCGAAAAACACGCCAATATGATCGTTGGCGGCAAAGGATGCACCGCGCAGAACGTCTGGGATCTCTCCGAACAGATGAAACAAGCTGTTCAGAAAAAATTCGCCCTCCCCCTCACCCGCGAAGTCCGATTCCTCGGAAATTTTCAGACATCGGCAAACTAAACGAAAATCCGAAGACGCAGAGCATGCTTCATCCTCTTTCCTTGTGATCTCTGTGCCTTGAGTGAGCTAGGCGAACGGGTGAGAAAAGATCTCTCACAGAGCCCACAGAGTTCACAGAGACCGATTCTATGGATGAAAAAGAGGCGGTGATTTAACGTGGAGACGCGAAGACGCAGAGCATGCTTCATCCTCTTTCTTTGTGATCTCTGTGCCTTGAGTGAGCTAGGCGAACGGGTGAGAAAAGATCTCTCACAGAGTTCACAGAGACCGATTCTATGCATGAAAAAGAGGCGGTGATTTAACGTAGAGATGCGGAGCCGCTTTTCGATCTCTTTGAATTTATACGGCATAAGCGGCGCGATTGGTCGTCAGTTCCTGCCGGGCGCGTCTTTCGATCTCCACCTGTTCCAAGTGGAAATCCATGGTCATGTCAATGACGCCGGAAAGCTCATCGAGCGCCTGCTCGCGGGTCAGTCCATAGGCAAAAAGATTGTCCGACCCGCGTACGCGAGCCAGATATCCTTCACTATCCTCTTTAACCAGAATTTTCATGGTAAGTACTATGCTACAAATCGCTGTTTTTTCAAGCTCCGAAGCGTTTGATGGTTTTGGCGATGCGGGCGAGGACTTTTTCTTTGCCGAGGACGGCGAGGACGGGTGCGAGGTCGGGGCCGGACTGCAAGCCAGAGACGGCAATGCGGATCGGCGGCATGACCGCGCCAAAACCCAATCCGCTCTCTTCGACAAAGTTGTGGATCGCTTTGTCAACCGAAGCCTCATCAAATGTTTCCAATGCTTGGAACATTGCGCTGATTTTTTCCAACGTCTGGAAAAC
>JAUXCB010000102.1 GCA_030619095.1 Verrucomicrobiota bacterium
GCACAAAACCTGAATCTCTGGCTTATTCCTTTTCCTTCTGCCCGATGGTGTAATGGTAGCACATCAGACTCTGAATCTGCTTGTCTAGGTTCAAGTCCTAGTCGGGCAACCAACTTTTTCCTCTACGTCACCCGAATGGGCATGAGAACATAGAGAAATGGAACATTTGTTTTTATGACTCCCGGACTCAATTCATCCGAGAGTTCAAAAAATATTTCATCGGAATCCAAATGGCGAAGCGGTGCCATTAAAAAGCCGGGATTGAATGCGATGGCAATTTCTTTTCCTTCGTACTTCACAGGTATGGTTTCGCGAGCCTCTCCAATTTCAGAACTGTTTGTGACTAGCTCCAGTTTGTTTTTTCCAAAGGTTAAGCGAACGGAGGCGGTCTGATCATCGGTCAGAAGCGCAACGCGTCTAGCGGCCAGTAACAGGGTTTCTCGATCAATCGCCACCCGTTCCTCGCACTGAGAAGGAATCACCTGCTTGTAGTTTGGGTACGTCCCTTCGATCAGTTTGGATATGATTAGAATCTGATCAAAGTCGAAAGCCACTTGTGTATCAGATACGCGAATACGGAGAAGCCCCTCTTCACCCAGTGTCTTAATCAGCTCATTAATTGTTTTAGAGGGAACGACCAGATCCACTTGGGCATCTTCGGCAAATTCAACCTCCTGCTCAACGAGAGCAAGACGCCGGCCATCCGTCGCGACCACGGTCAGTTTTTCGTCCTTAAAGCTCAACAAGGCTCCATTGAGGATATACCGGGTTTCATCTGTGGATCCGGCATAGACCACCTTCTGAAGCATCTCCTTGAACACAATTTGATCGATTGTATAAACAGAGCTTTCTTCAAATTCCGGTAGCGGGGGAAACTCTTCTTCCGAAAGACCGATCAGTTTGAAAAAAGAGGGACCACATCGAATCGTGGCTACATCTTTCGCATCCACTTCGATTTCTACCTGTCCATCAGGCAGTTCACGGCAGATGCTGAAAAAACGCCGAGCTGGCAACGTGGTGCCGCCTGTATCAGAAACATCCGCTGGCACGCTTGTTTTTACGCAAACCTCCATATCGGTGGTCGAGAGAGAAATGGAGTCTCCCTCCGCTTTGAGCAGGACGTTGGATAGAATAGGAAGGGTGCTTCGTTGCCCAACAATTGATTGCACGTTTTGAAGTGCCTCAAACAGCACGGATTTCTCAATAACAAGTTTCATGAACAGCCCTCCTGAAAGATAGAATTATATATTTATTTAAAACGTATTATTATTAGTACTGTAAATAACTGACTTCGTCAGCCCAAAATTTAACTTAACCCAGTCCAATGACCCAACTTAACTCCTGTGAATATCTTTGTGGAAAAAAATATATAACCTCGCTTCATATTCGATAACTCCATTTTATTATTTTTATAATCAATTTATTGACAGAGAACTCCACAGGTTATTCAAAAGGAAGAGTTCTTTTTTTGAGCACTGTGCCCGATTCGCTGCCGCAACAGAGAAAGAGTCTGTTGGAGTGTAATATCTTCTGTCTGTCGCTTTTTTACGGTCTGACAGGCGTGAACAATGGTGGCGTGGTTCCGTCCGAACGCTTCACCGATCACAGGAAAGGAAAGGTCTGTCATCGTACGTGAAAGGTACATCGCCACCTGTCGTGGCCAGGCAATATTCTGTGGACGCCTGCGTCCGGTAATATCTCCGACGCGAAGGTCAAAGTGGTCTGCGACTGTTTTTTGAATATTTTCCACGCTGATCGCATGCTTCTTTTCCTGATCCAGTGTATCCCGAAGTAAATATTCCAGTTTAGACCGATCCATATCCTGCCCCGTCAAAGAAACATAAGAGGCCACCTTGATCAACGCTCCCTCCAGTCGACGAACATTAGATGAAACTCGTTCAGCAATGTAGAAAAGAAGATTTGGGTCGATGGATAGATCGAGTTGGTCACACTTTTTACGAAGAATGGCCACCCGCGTTTCCATATCCGGGATTTCAAGCTCGACCACTAATCCCCATTCAAAGCGGGAAACCAATCGGGGGGTAAGACCGGAAAGTTCTCCCGCCGGCCGGTCGGAGGTCATCACGATCTGCTTATGATTTTCAAAAATGGCATTAAAGGTATGAAAAAACTCTTCCTGCAAACGGTCTTTTCCGGCTAAAAAATGAATGTCATCGATCAGCAACGCATCGACCGTTCGATATTTTTTCCGGAATTTGGACAGCAAATTGTTCTGCAACGCATCGATGTACTCGTTCAAAAAAGCCTCACAGGTTGTATAGCATATTTTTCCACGCATTTTTTTGGAAAGAATAAAACTACCGATCGCCTGCATCAAATGGGTTTTACCTAAGCCAACCCCGCCGTGAATAAAAAGAGGATTATACACCCGTGAGGGTGCCTGCGCAGAGGCGATCGCCGCTGCGTGCGCAAACTGGTTGGCTGGGCCAACCACAAAAGAATCGAACGTATAATGTTTGTTCAGATTAATTTTAGGCTCTTTCCCCCGTTTGGGAGAGGAGAAAGGATGTGGCCGTTCTTTTTTCTCTTTTTTTCCTTCTGTTTCAGAAAGAAGGCTGTAGTCAACGGCTAGGGAAACAAGGAACTCGCGCCCAGAAACTGTGGCGAGGGCCTTTTTGATGAGAGGAATATAATGTTCGACCAACCAGGATTGATAATAATCATTGGGGACGACGAGGGTGACGTTGTCTTCCACCACGCTTTGACACTGTATAACAGCGATCCACTTATCAAAAATATCCTTTGGAAGAGACTCTTTCAGGTGAAGAGAAACCTCTTCCCAAAGCGTATTGGGGTCTTTATGCATTCGAATTTAACCTTGGAATCAAAAAAATCATTAACAGTTTTGTGAGAGTTAGAAACAGGTTATCAACAGCCTCTTTTTTCGCGCCTACCGGAAACAAAAAGAAGCTAATAAATGGAGATAGGGGGCGGCAAGGTAAAATAAAAAAAGAGGTAGAGAATTAAATTCAAATACAAGATATGGATTAGAAAAACCAAAAAAGCACAAGATAACATCTTTAAACGAAAATATAAAACACCCACAAAAAAAGTTATTTGATCTAAATGCATTCAAAACAAAGCGTTAACAAAAGTGAACCCAACACGACCACTGCGCCGACTTATTCAAAGCCAAAAAAAAGTCGTCAACATACAAAAAGAGCAAGAAGTCCAACCATCTGAAACTGCGGTATTTAGAAAAGCCGCATCGTGTGCAACCCAAATTATTTCAAAAAATGAAAACAGACAGGGGAGACCCCCTTGGAGGCAAAAAAATGTAGTCGATACGCCATTTAGCACCGAAAGGAAGATTAAGCACGAATAATATCCGCGCCGAGGGCACGGAGGCGTTCATCAATCGCTTCGTAGCCGCGATCGATCATTTGAACATGGTCGATCACGCTTTCGCCATCGGCACAGCAGGCAGCAATCAGCATCGCCATTCCCGCACGAATATCCGGGCTGCTTAGCCGCGCACCATGCAGTTTGGAGGCTCCGCTCACGACGACACGGTGCGGATCGCATTGAATAATATTGGCGCCCATCGCCATCAGATTGTCGACGAAATACATTCGACTCTCAAACAGCTTTTCAAAAAAGAGAATTTGCCCCTGCGTCTGCGTCGCCAAAACAATCATCACGCTCATCAGATCAGACGGAAATGCCGGCCAAATGCCATCTTCGATTTTTGGGGTGAAGTTTCCAAGGTCTGGCCGGGTTCTACGATCTGTTTCCGAACCCATTTTTAAAGAAGCGTGTGAAAGACTCCAGTTGACACCCAGTTTGGCGAAGCCCTTTTCAAGCACACTCAGCGTCAGCGCATCACCAGGGTGATTGATTTCCAGTGCGCCGCCGGTGACGGCGGCGGCGGCGAGAAAACTACCGGTTTCGATGTAATCGGGTGCAATCGCGTGTGCCGCCCCCCCCAGCGAAGTGACCCCGCGAACATGAAGCCGATTGGTGCCGATACCGGAAATCGCGGCACCCATTTTAACCAACAGGGTAGCCAGATCCTGCACATGCGGCTCACAGGCAGCGTTGAAGATGACGGTTTCGCCCTCCGCGAGCACAGCGGCCATCAGAATATTTTCGGTGGCCGTCACACTGGCCTCGTCGAGCACCAGATTGGCCGCCGCAAGTTGTACCCGTTTAAATTCATAAGGAACCGAATCGGAAATATGGATCCCGAGGGCGCGCAGTCCGTAGAAATGGGTGTCGAGGCGTCGGCGACCGATCACATCGCCGCCGGGCGAATGTATCAATGCCGCACCATGCTTGGCCGCGAGCGGCCCGGCCAGCAGAATGGAGGCTCGCACATGTCGGCACAGCTCTTTATCCAGCTCGGTGGTTTTCAGCCCGGCCGCACAGAGCGTAACGGACGCCCCGTCTATTTCGACGGATACACCCAGGTTCTCGAGCAGTTCGAGCATCACGCGCACATCCTGGATATCCGGAACATTGCCAAGGCGGATCGACTGATCGGTCAGCACCGATGCCGCCAGCATCGGAAGCACCGCGTTTTTGTTGCCGCGCGGCGCAAATTTCCCACTGATTACATTCCCGCCATTGATAATGAATTTTGCCATAGCGCTGACAGTAGCTACATTTTCCGCCGGTGGGAACTTTTTGATTCAACTTTTCCAGATCATAGAAACCGGATAGACTGCGGAGCATGAAACGTTTTTTACTTTGTCTGTTTATTGCCATGTCGATTGATGCGGAAGAATTGCCCTCCGCCCCGCAGATTCTGGCCTCCGCCCGAGCGCAACTTCCACCGCATTCTGTGATCATGATCGGAACGCTCAAGGAAAAGGCGCCCAACGGGTTTATAAAAAAAAAACTGACCGTCGAAATGAAACTGGATTGGAATGCGCAACAACCGCGCGCGGAATATCGAATTAAAAACCCGAAAACGGATGAGCTTCAAACATTGGACATTCTTTGGCACCCCGGAGGGCCGGAATTTATTTATTCGGAAAACGGAGAAAAGCACGAACCATTTGATCCGAATTCTGAAATAAATGGACTGGGCGTGACCTGGGCAGACTTGAGCTTTGCCTTTTTATGGAATCCGGATGCCCAAACGCGGGGAACCGATAAAAAGCTCGGGAAAGCCTGCTACCTCCTGGCCGTCCCCCGCCCCACCGGAGAACTTCTGCTTTGGATTGAGCAGAAAACCGGCCGCCTTCTCGGCGCGGAAGAGCGGGACGCAACAGGACTCCGAAAAAAAATCATCAAGGTAGTCAGCGTCAAAGAGTTCGACGGCCTCTGGATGATTAAAGACCTCGATATCATCATTCCCTCTAAAGGAGGGAAAACCTCTCTGCGTATCGATGAGGTGAGAGAGGTGGAATAAAAAAGGCTCTGCGATGAAGCAAAGCCGAAGGCGAAAGATGGCGTGCCGAGGCGTAGCTCCGAAGGAGCGAAGGATGGCGTGCCGAGGCGTAGCTCCGAAGGAGCGAAGACTGGAGCGGGTGATCGGATTCGAACCGACGACAGTCACGTTGGCAACGTGACGCTCTACCACTGAGCTACACCCGCGTCAGAAGGTTGGCTAATATGCCAATTCAAAATTCCTTTGCAAGCTGGAATTTAAAAAATTGATACGCTTTCCGTTGCGTTTCGGTGCTTCGTCGTGATTTCCTTCTTTCATGATTACGCAAGAAAAGTGGGAAAAGTTGCAGTCGCGAATGGACAAGCTGAAGATTAGCGAAGCGGATTTGTCCGAGAAGTTTATTCGTGCCTCCGGCAAGGGCGGGCAAAAGGTCAACAAAACCTCCTCCTGTGTACACCTGATCCATAAGCCCTCCGGACTGGAGATTAAATGCAAACAATCCCGCCTGCAGGCGTCTAACCGGTTTTTTGCCCGCCGCGATCTGTGCGATAAACTGGAAGAAAAGATTCTCGGCATCAAAAGCAAGCGGCAGCAGGAGCGCGAAAAAGTTCGTCGACAGAAGCGCCGTCGCTCCCGCCGTGCGAAA
>JAUXCB010000103.1 GCA_030619095.1 Verrucomicrobiota bacterium
GGCCTATGTCCGGCGCGATCATGAGATCACCGGTTCCGATGTTCAACATGCCATCGAAGAGATGGCCTCGGTTATTTAGAGAGGAGAAGGTGATTCTATGAGCTTGATCCAAGACGCATTAAAACGGAAACGCGAAGAAGAAGCCCTTCTCCCGCCGAAGGAAACAACACCGGAACCCGCGCCCATCGCCGAGCCGAAATTCCCCTTGACCGAAAAGGCTCCGAAGCCACCCTCCAATCGGATCCCGCTCCTTCTGATCGCCCTGATCGTACTGCTCCTGGTCGGCCTCGGACTTAGAAAACTATGGCAGACACCATCGAAACCCATCGCACCGAAACCGCTGCCTACTATCGGGGTTGAAAACCCGGTCGAACCCCCTGAGCCCCCTCCGCCCCCCGTAGAGCCCGCCGACAACTGGCCGGACCTTCAGCTCACAGGCTTCGCATCCGCCGGGGGTCGACAGAGGGTTGTCATTAATGGAAAAATGCTTTCCGTCGGGCAGCATATTGCGGCGGTCCGGGTGGTAGAAATCGGTGACGGGCAGGTCGTGATTGAATATCGGGATGAGCAGCGAACGCTCTACGCCAATGACCCGTAGAAATTACGTTTCGGCTTACTGATTTTTACCCCACCCCGGTTTAGTTCGCCGCCCCCCTTAGCCAAAATAGGATTTTCCGAGGGCCTGAATAGATTTTTTACGATCCTTTTCTTTAACCGCAAACATAATGCTGATTTCGGAGGCACCCATATTGATCATTTCAATATTAACCCCGGCATTGCCAAGAGCTGTGGTGGCCTGGGCTGCGTTGCCGAGAACAAAGTGCATGCCTTCGCCTACGAGCATGAGCAGTGCGAGTCCGTGCTCGATGTCCACAAAATCCGGTGCGAGTTCGGCATGAATCCGCTCCACAATCAGCGACTCCTTTTCGGCACAGAGTTCGGATGATTTCAGAATAATGGAGATGCTGTCGATGCCGGACGGGGTGTGCTCGTAAGGGACACCTTCCTCTTCCAGAATCTGGAGGAGGCGGCGACCAAAACCGACCTCACGGTTCATCATGTATTTGTTAATGGAAATGGAGCAAAAGCCATCGGAACTGGCAATGCCGGAGACCACTTGGGTGCCCACCTCACGTGTCAATGTGACCCGTGTTCCGGGTGCCTCAGGGCGGTTGGTGTTCTTGATACAAATCGGGATTTCGGCATGGACGGCGGGAAGGATCGCTTCATCGTGGAATACCCCGAACCCGGCATAGGAAAGCTCACGCATTTCGCGATAGGTCATTCGTTCAATGGCCGGAGCATTCGGCACCAGGCGCGGATCCATGGCATAGACGGAATCGACATCGGTAAAGTTTTCGTAGACATCCGCCTTGACGGCCGCCGCGAGAATGGCTCCGGTGATGTCGCTCCCCCCCCGCGGGAAGGTGGCGACCTCACCCGCTTTAGTGACGCCAAAGAAGCCGGGAAAAACGATCACTTTGTCCATCTCCCGGAGTGCGGCCAACGTGGCGAACGATTCGGGCAGAATCTCGGCGTTTCCAAATTCATCGCTGAGCAACATACCCGCCTCTCCGGGATGGAGATAGACTGCGGGGATGCCGGCATGGATGAATGCCTCGGTAATGACCTTTGCGTTGTTGTCTTCCCCGGAGGCTTTCATAGAGTCCATGAACTGTTCATTAATGGCTCCGCGATCAAGAATACGCCCACGCAAATCCTCCTCAATGGTCGCGACAATCGCTTCCGACAGGCCGAGACCGCGCTGAATTTCAGCATAGCGTTCGACGACCGCGGCAAACGCGGCTTCATAATCGTTTCCGGCCAGCACCTCTCCAGCGAGCTCAATCAGCAAATCGGTTACTTTGGTATCTTTTTTGAACCGCTTTCCCGGTGCGGAAACCACCACAATGCGGCGGTCGGAATCCGACGAGACAATACGAATGATCTTCGAAATCTGCTCCGCATTCGCAACGGAGGAACCCCCAAATTTTACAACTTTCATTTCAACACCTTTTTTTGCCGCTACGGAACGTCCTCAATGCGCAGGCGAACGGCATCGCCTAGCTCGGCGGCGGCCGATACAAACGCCGCCTCCCGGGCCGGTTGTGTCAGAATGACCGAAATGGATTCCTCCACCGAGGCAATTCCAATCCCCTGCGTCGCGAGAACGTCCTGCGCCGCCGCCAGATCGCCCTGCGGCAGGCGGATATAGCACCGCTTCTCGATCTCTTCGGCGGCGCAGTATTCCAATGTATCCCTCTGCAACATCATCGTGATTCCCACGGGGGAACCCACCCCGTGCAGCCGGTCGACCGCAGCCTCCATGATATCGCCGATGACCGCGCTGGCGGTCGGCAGGCGTCCTGCCCCGCGACCGTAGTACATGGTGTCGCCAACGATATCGCCTTTAACGAACACCGCATTGAACGAGTCATTGACCAATGCAATCATATGCGTTTTTGGAACCAGCGCCGGCTCCACCGAAAGCTCTATCTTTCCAGCACCCTCTTTAATAATGGAGAGTAACTTTATGCGGTAACCGAGTGCATCGGCATTGGCAATTTCCTCGCCGGACAGACCGCGAATGCCTGTTGAGGCAACAACCGACATCGGAACCGGTGCGCCGTAGGCCATCGAGGCGAGAATCACCGTTTTATGCGCGGTGTCAATTCCGTCGATATCGAGATCGGGCGGCGTCTCGGCATAGCCGAGCTTTTGGGCATCGGCAAGGATCTCATCGAACGGAAGACCTTCGCGCTCCATGCGCGTCAGGATATAATTACAGGTTCCGTTTAAAATCCCGTACATGCACTGAATCCGGTTGCCGACCAGCCCGTCGCGCAATGCGCGCAACACAGGAATCCCGCCTGCAACGCTCGCCTCGAAATAAAGGCCCGCACCGCTCTTGACAGACGCTTCGAACAGCTCACGACCCGCTTCGGCCAGTAACGCCTTATTGGCGGTCACCACCGGCTTGCCATTTCTGAGTGCACGCAACACAAACTCTTTTGCAACGGTCACGCCACCAACCAGTTCGACGATTACGTCGATGTCCGAGTCATTGATCACCGACAGCGCGTCGGTCGTCAGCAATGAGGCATCCACCTCCACGCCGCGGTCGCTCTCAATGTCCAGATCGGCGATTTTTCCAATGATTGGAAGAATGCCGCTGCGCTGGGCCATCAGCTCCCCGTTCTTGAGGATGCCCTCCACCACACCGGCACCGACCGTGCCAAATCCGAGAATTCCTATCTTCACTTCTTTCATAACTCGCCCTTCGGGCAGGCTTGAGACTTTAGACTTGAGGCTGTTAGGAAGAAGATAAACCCTCCAAACCTCTAAGGTCCAAGGCCCAATGCCTTTAAATTGAGCCGCAAACTTTACCCCAAAGGTGTTTCGACTCAAGACGAAAGCCGTATTTGGTTGAAAAATCATCCGGGAATCTATACATAATGCAGTGAACGGAACGGGATTTCTATGGGGGAGATTCCGGGGATCCGGAAGGGCATCACTTCATGTGAAGAACAAGGAGACACGAGATGAAACGCATACTGATTACAGCCATCGCTACGCTGCTCTTTTCAGCAGCCATCGCTGAGGAGATGGGCATTCCTGAACGGATGGCGAACAAAGCGGTCCGCGGAGCTGTCGATCTGGTAACCGGGATCGTTGAGCTGCCCATGCAGATTGTTAAGGGCTACCAAAACGGATTCGGTCCGATTAAAAACGAAAAGGCCTCCACCGCGGTGGGCACCGTGCTGGGATTCTTCCGCGGTCTCGGGCATACCGCCGGTCGCATCACGCACGGCGGCCGCGAGCTGTTCTGCTTCTGGGGTGCAGACCAGGCAACCAACGAAGGGATCGGTGTGCCGTTCGATGCGGAACGCTCTTGGGAAAAGGGAGAGCAGTACAGCCTGTTTAAACCGACCCTTAAGGAAGGAGTCACCCCGATCGGCCGCAAGCTGACGCTGGGGCTGGCGAACACCTTCACGGGCATTGTGGAAGTTCCAATGCAGATCATCAACGCGAAGGAAAACGACACCAGTGCTCTCACGGGCGCCGGCAAGGGAATCTACTACTTTGTCAGCCGCTCAATCTACGGGGCCACCGATGTGTTTACCTTGTTCTTCATGGTTCCCAACCAGGAAGAAACCTACGGCTATCCCTACACAGCCCTCTACCCGTGGAGCAAAGCCAACAAAAAATAAGCATCCGGCCCAACAGCGCAGAGTCGCAGAGAACGCCAAGTTCGCGCCTCTGCGTGGAATGGTTCTGTTACGCCTGTCCGAAAAGGTCGCCTTCGGGAAAAGACTGCTCCGGCGTTTCAAAGGCGAGGTCGGCGGGCAGCTCTTTTTGTTCCGAGGCCGCCACGGCCAGCTCGTCGCAGCGCTCGTTTTCGGGATGGCCGCTATGCCCTTTCACCCATTTAAAGCGTACCGAGTGCTTTTCGCACAGATCCAGAAGATCTTTCCAAAGGTCAGAGTTTTTTGCCGTTTTGGACGGAGAAAGTTTCCAATGGTTGGCACGCCAGCGTTTGGCCCACCCTTTTTCAATGGCATTCACCACATAGGTTGAATCGCTGGTCAGCACCACTTTGCACGGGCGCTTCAGCAAGCGCAGCCCCTCGATACAGGCCAGCAGCTCCATCCGGTTGTTGGTTGTCTTGCGAAACCCGCCGGAAAGCTCTTTGCGGTGCCCGCCCGACAAAAGGACCGCGCCGTAGCCGCCGGGCCCGGGGTTCCCCTTGCACGCGCCATCGGTATACAGCTCAACAGATTCAGTCATAAAACCCACCCCGGCCTGTCGGCCACCCCTCCTTGGGAGGGGATTATTACCCTGTGATATTTTATTCCCCTCCTTGGGAGGGGATTATTACCCTGTGATATTTTATTCCCCTCCTTGGGAGGGGTGCGCGAAGCGCGGGGTGGGTTCTCCCTGTCGCACATACGGCATTTCATTCGCAACGTGCTCTAACGAGCTTCGTTCCGTTGTTTTCGAAGGTAATGAGACGCTTTTTGTAGAGACCGCCGATGGCGCGTTTGTAGGCCTTTTTGCTGACGCCAAACAGCTTGTAGATTTCTTCGGGCGGACTCTTGTCGGTGACGGGCATGAAGCCGCCCTGCTCTTCGAGATGTTTGATGATGACATCAGCGAGCGATGAAAACCGGTTGGCATCCACCTTCTGAAGAGTCAGATCAACTTTACCGTCGGGCCGAACCTGCTTGATGTAGCCGTCAACCTTCTGTCCTTGTTCCAGAGGTTGGAAAACTTCGTTGTGGAAAATCATGCCCCAGTGCGTTCCGTTGATGATGGCTTTGTAGCCCAGGTCGGTTTTGGCGGCGATCTGCAGATCAACTTTGTCGCCGTCTTTACCCTGCGCAGGGGTTCGGTCGAGATATTTGTCGAGCTTGGAGGAGGCGGCAATGCGGCCGCTGATTTTGTCGAAATAGACGCGTACGAAGTACGACTGCCCCTCGCGCATCTCCACGTTCTGTTCCCGGAACGGGACAAAGAGATCTTTCGGGAGGCCCCAGTTTAGGAATGCACCGATATGTGTGACGGAAACCACGCGCAGGCTGGCGAATTCATCAACCATTGCAACCGGCTTGAGCGTGGTGGCTGTGAGACGGTCTTCGGAATCGAGCATCAAAAACACTTCAAGGACATCGCCGGCTTTCCACTCGTTCGGGATATAGCGGTTGGGCATCAGAATTTCACCCAGGTCACCCCCATCGAGGATCAATCCGTGATGACAGGCCCGCACCACCGGCAGTCCGTTCATTTTTCCGATTTCAGCCATAGCATTCTTTCGTAATAAAATTCATATGCCGATCTACCCTGCCCCATCGCCCAACCGCCGCAAACTTTCAGGCAGTTCCTTGAAGTTCTCTTTGCTTGAGACGTTTCGTCCGCTCTTCTTTTCCAACACATCAGTTTTTGCTGCCCGCCGCTGGTATCAAAGGGCAATGCAAGGGGGGGGGCAATTTGCCCCCCCC
>JAUXCB010000035.1 GCA_030619095.1 Verrucomicrobiota bacterium
AAGCAGGATCATTACACAGGACAATGTAAATCACTCTGCAACCTGGAGACGATCTGAAGGTCTGCTTTGGAATAGGGGAATTTTCCAAGGTCCGGGATTTTGATCCAACGGTAGTCGGCGCAATGATAGGGGCGGGGACGACCGGAAATTATTCTCGTTCGGTAGACATGCAGAGTCATGGTGAAGTGGCTATAGGCGTGCTGAACCGTCATCAAAAAGTCGCCGACCCGCACATGGATGCCGAGCTCCTCTTTGAGTTCACGCACAACGCACTCTTCAATCGTTTCACCCGGCTCGAGTTTGCCGCCGGGAAACTCCCACAGCCCGCCGAGCATGTCCCCTTCGAGTCGCTGGGCAATGAGCACCTCGCCCTTGCGGTTAAACGTGGTCGCCGCGCCGACTATGAGGTGCGGTACTTTTTTCTTTTTTTTCCTCACAGGCCACCGATCGGGCATTCCTTTGGCAAACGCGGCGCAGACTCCCTGCAACGGACAGTCTGCGCCCCGCAATGGCGAGGGTCTTCGACACTTCGGGGCGACCGGCACACAGACGAGCGCACCCAGCTCCATCATCGCTTCGTTGTATTCGCCCGCACGCTCCTTAACGAGAAGCGCATCCGCCCAGGCCTGCATCTTCTTTTTACCCGCCGCAGATTTTGTGTCGCCGCCATAGGTGAAAAGCCGGCTGAGCAGACGAATGACATTTCCGTCGACGACCGCCGCGTCTTCGCCGAACGCGAGGCTCGCAATCGCCGCTGCGGTGTAACTTCCAATGCCTGGAAACTGTTTTAGAAAATGTAGATTCGGTGTCCTCACCGCGTTTGCAGTCGCGGAGGAACGCGGTGAGGACACCGTGTCTACGTTCTTTAAACGGCCATTAAAATCGTCTACGACGATTTTGGAGGCGGCGTGGAGATTGCGGGCGCGGGAATAATATCCGAGACCCTCCCACGCCTTAAGCACATCGCCCTGCGGCGCGCGAGCCAGTGCACGCCACGAGGGAAAGGCTTTCATCCAGCGGCGATAGTAGTCGATGACGGTGTCGACACGGGTCTGTTGCAGCATGATTTCAGAAACCCATACACGGTACGGCGTACGGTTTTTTCGCCAGGGCAGGTCGCGCGCATTCTGCGCGAACCAGGGCAGAAGCTCTTTTTCAACCGCGTCCACAATGGGCCGGGTTTTCGATGGATGAGATTTGACTGCTTTCACGGTTGAGATAGAATTCATGCAAAGAACGGGAGATTCAATCATGATTACCAAAAAAATGGAAGACGCCCTCAACGGGCAGATCAATAAAGAATTTTACTCCGCGTACCTCTATCTTGCCATGTCCGCCTACTGCAATCGGATCGGCATGCCCGGTGCGGAACACTGGTTCCGAATGCAATACGATGAAGAGGTCCTCCACATGACGAAGATGTTCGACTATGTGATGCAACACGGCGGAAAAGCGCACCTGATGCAGATCGATGAGCCGCCGCATGAATTCGGAACGATCCTGGATGTCTACGAGGCCAGCCTGGCGCACGAAAAGTCGGTCACCGGGTGGATCAATGAGTTGCTCGACACCGCCGTCTCGGTAAAAGACCACGCCACGCAGGCTTTCCTGCAGTGGTATATTGCTGAACAGGCTGAAGAGGAATCGACCGTGGGGGATATCGTGAGTCGGCTCAACCTGGCGGGAGAGAACGGCGGGGCCCTCATGATGATCGACGACAAGCTCTCTCAGCGCCTCCCGCCCGCCCCGCTCACCGCAAACTAAAAGAAGGATTTGTGATGTTAAGAAAACCCATTTCAGTCCTGCTGTTGCTATGGTGCAGCTGTCTACTGACCTCCTGGGCCGAATGGAAATTCGAGGTGACCACCACAGCCAGTCCAGAGAAGATTACCCTGCTGGCGGTTCCCAGAGATGCCACGGCTGTAAAAATTGCGAACGATATCGCCCGGAACTATCCGGTTCTACTGGTCTGCTATCAACAGATAAACGACCAACTGAAAATCCACGCATGGAACGGGAAAGGCTGGCTGGATGTCCCGGCGGGGGACTACACCAACGGTCTCTTTTTTTCAAACCCACCGGCCCACGCCATTATCGTAGAATCAGCCGATTCTCCCGCACCGGAAATCCTTGTTCCGGACGGAACCTGGTGCGAGAGCGGCAACCGGTTAGCCTCCACCGACCCGGCAGTGATGATTCACCTGCTCGGCCGCTACTTCGATTTTCCGTACCGAACCTGGAAGGATTTTTCCCGGCGTTACAAACTGCCCTTTGAAAAGGTCAATCCGGCATTCATCAACACCCGCCTGTGGCACCACTACGGCGAGGATCTCTTTAAAAAGCGGAAGATGTTTGATCCGAAAGCGGATCTGGACAAATGGCACTATCTCGACATCACCCCGCCTGCGCCGATGGAGCCGGTCGAGATTGAAAAAACGGAACCGCCCGTCCCTGCTGAAAGTCCTGCCGCAAATCCTATTCCGCCGGAAGAGTCCGAAGACGAGAGTTTAGACATTCCAGTCAAACAGGAAGAAGTCCCGCTGGAGGCCCCGGTTACGGACGCTGCAGTAGACCCCTTCTCTGATGCAGCAATCCCCGCCGCCCGGATCATTCAGTAAAAGGAACTTCATGCGGCCAACAAACCCCACCCTGTCCAGACTCATACTCTGCCTGTTTTTTTGCGTCGGCGCTTCTCCGTCTGAGGCCGGAATCCGAACCATCGCCGCCCGCGGCAGTACGTATGTTCCGCTCAACAATATCGCCCCGTACTACAACATGCAGCTCACACAGGCTGGCTCCAAACGCATGCGGCTCAAAAACAGATGGCATATCCTGGAGTTTGAAACCAACAGTCGCCGCTGCTGGCTCAACGGCACTCTCTTGTGGCTCAATAATCCGATGCGCAAAACCGGATGGCAGTGGGCGATCGAAGATGCTGATTTTGAAAAACTCGTCGACCCGGCCCTCCGCCCCTACGCGTTTCTAAAAAATCTCTCCGCCCAGATTGTCGTGCTGGACCCCGGACACGGCGGCAAAGACATCGGGGCCAAAAGTCCGCGCAAAGTCTACGAGAAACTACTGGTTATGGATGTTGCAAAACGTGTCCGCAACCTCCTGAAAGCCCGGGGCCTGACCGTTCGCCTGACCCGTGACGGCGATCAAACACTCAGCCTCTCCGAACGCACAAAACGAGCCGCCCGCTGGAATGCAGATCTGTTTATCAGCCTCCATGCAGACTCCGCCACAAAAACGGCCGAAGGAGCCGGCACCTTCATTCTCTCCCTGCCCAACGGCTACAGCACACACGGCTACGGAAAAGGAAAGCCCCCGGCGACAAAACATCCCGGCAACCGGTTCGATAGCGCCAACGCGGTGCTCGGCTTTCGTATCCAGCAGAACCTAATCAAAGCGACCCGACAGAAGGACCGCGGGGTAAAACGCGCGCGCTTTCAGGTTTTACGGGAGGCCCCCTGCCCGGCCGCCCTCGTCGAAATGGCCTTTATCACCAATCCAAAAGAGGAGGCCCTGGTCATCCAGGCCAGCCACCGGGCGAAAATCGCCCGCGGCATTGCCGACGGCATTGCCGCCTACCTCAACGACGTCAAACGTTCGAAAAAATAATCTGCACCTCTTCGCCAATCAGCACCAGAGCTGTGGAGACCTCTGCACCGGGATTCATTTTTTCAACCGCCTCTTGATACGCAGCCAGCTGCGGCGCATAGCTCTCCAGAGCTGATTCCGGAGCTTCCGAAGTAAATTTGTAATCAAAGATTTTCCACCCCGCAGGGGTCTGGACTAGCAGATCAATCGCTCCGTCGAGAATCACATTGCCGCGCTTCAGCACAAACGGATGCTCCGCAAGCAACGTCTCTGCTCCGGTCGTTTCTTCGCGAAGCACGTTGCGCGCCGCTTCCAACTGTTCGGTTAAATGCTCTGTTTCAACCGAACCGATCTCCGCACGAAAGCGTTCAACCCGTACCGGAATATCCCCCTCCCATCCATTCCTAGCCAGCTCTTCGAGCACCGCGTGGCCGAGCGTCCCGTAGCGGGTCGAATTTCGGGATGCAGGTTGATGATTGCTGAGTAAAGAATTTTTCTTACAGAGCGCAGTCACCGGTTTGCGATCAATCCCTTTGGGAATTTCCAGGGGTTGGAATTTGAAATCTTCCCGGGGGCCTCCCTCCTCAGCTCCGGGCTCTTTACGTTCCGGAATGTCCGAAAAGCGCCGCTTCTTCAAAATATCATCCGATGCACTCTCCAAAAAAGACCCCGCCTGTTTCAGCCATCCGTCCGGTTTTTTCGTGCCGGCACCGGAAAGAACCACCAGATCGCGCGCGCGGATCATGGCGACATAAAAGACATTGTCCTGTTCCAGCTTGCGAACCGCCTTATCCGCCTCGCGCGCTTTGTCCCACCCGGGGCTCTTAACTTTTTCGCCCGCAAGCCCCGTCAGACTCATCTCCAGCCGCCCCTCGGGGGAAAGCATTGCAACCCCCGTTTCCGGGGGCTCTCCGAAGCTGATATCCGGCACAATACAGACCCGCTTTGTCAGCCCTTTGGCAGCGTGTACCGTCATCAGCGTCACCGCATTCTGTTCGGGATCGGGCAACAACGCCTCAGCCGCTCCGCTCCGGGGCGGGGTTTGAATTGCTTTCTCAAAACGCCGCACCACATCGCCGATCAACACCTGCCCGCCGCGCTCAACGCCGCGAATCCAGTCGAGTGCTTTCTTAACATTTGCAAGATGCTGTTTTCCGGCGCGCTGTCCGGCCCAAAAGGCATCGAATCCGGTCTCACGCACCATCTCACGCACCAATTGTGACGGACGCGTTTTACCCACCCGCTGCCGAAAGCGCACAATGCGCTCTGCCGCATCCAGACCGCTTTCAAAAAACCGGGTCCGCACTGTTTCATGATGGAAGGTTTCGCCGTCCCACCCGAGCTCTATGATGGTTTCGTCGGGAACATTTGCGAACGGCGAGCGCAGAAACCCGACCAGTGCCAGGTCATTAAACGGCTGAGTAATCAGCTGCAGGAACAGAAGAATATCCCGCACCTCCTGCCGTTCAAAGAGGCCGCGCCCCTTCCCTCCGCTGGTGTAGGGAATCCCCGCAGCGCGAAGCGCCTTTTCAAGAAGTGCCTGATGGGTTGATCGCTTGAGAAGAATCAGCACATCCCCATAGCGAAACGGTTCGCCTGCGGTAAATTTTTCGCCGTTATGCCTGAACTTCGGGTGCCACTCATCCGCCCCATCGACCAGCAGGCGGATGCGTCGCGCAACCGCCGCCATCTCTTCTTCGCTCCCCTCCTCTTCGGGTTCGGGCATTAAAAACTCCACGCAAGGGCCCTCGCCCTGCGGCGCGGTCCACGCATTGATTTTCTCGACCGGTTCGAGCGCAGCAGTTTCATAGTCCGCATAGATTCCTGAGAACAGTTCGTTCACCGCCTCGAGCACGCGGTCTTTGCTGCGGTAGCTCTTCTTCAGCGGAATCGACCGCAATCCACCGCGCGTCGCCATCTCCGCCTTCAGGTCGGGCATCACCTCAGGATCAGCGCTGCGCCATGCGTAGATCGACTGCTTTCGGTCGCCGCAGATCACCAGCTGGGTGTTCGGCCCCCAAAGTGCTTCAATCAGTTCACACTGCACGCGCGAGGTGTCCTGCACCTCGTCGACAATAATCCAGTCGAACAGCTCCTTAAACTTTCCGCCCCGCAGCACGTCGCGTGCGAGCAGAAGCTGATCGCCAAAATCAACGACGTCGCGCGCGCGCTTCGCCGCCACAAATCCTTCCGCCGCGCCAGCCAAACACCGAGCAAATGCGCGGAATTGTGAGATGTTTTTCTGATAGAAAAATGCGGTCTTCCACTCTTCTTTTGCTGCATCCAGCGCGGCAGAGATCTCCTTGCATCCTTTCACTCGTCCAAATTTTCCGAAGCGGTCGAGATCGGTTGCAAACTCATCAAGGGATCCACTATCCGGGAATCTTTTCTCCCATTTTTCCACCCACTGAACAATCGGCTCAAGCGTTGAGGGAATGCTCGACCGCGAATCGATTAGGTGTCGAAGCTCTGCGCAGATCGGCTGGATTTTCTCTGTATCCGGGATGGACGGAGCGGGCAAAAGTGTTTCCGCACAACGCAAATCAAGCCCGCGACTGTCTGCTTTTTCGAGCAGGGCGCGAATCGTGCCGATCAGACTGTAGTCCCCCTCGCCCAGAACAGAAATCCCAGAACAAAACTCGCGGAAATCAGAATCTGTTTCCAGCCGCTGAAAAATCTCTGCCTTCAACGTCTCTTCGAGCACGGCATCGCGTGCCTCATCTTCCAACATCTGGAAGCCAGGGGAAAGCCCGCCGTCGAGCGCGTGCTCGCGCAACAGCCCGGCACAGAAAGCATGGATGGTGGAAATGTGCGCGGCGGGCAGCGAGCGGAGAACGCGACGGGCGCAGTCGGCCTGCTCCATGCAGTCACTCCCCTGCGCGCTGATCATCCGCTCGGCAACACGCCGACGGAGTTCGGCGGCGGCATTGTCGGTGAAGGTCATCAGAAGAATACGGCGGGAATCGACCGGCAACCGGTTCGCGGGCAGTTGGTCATGTGGACTTCCCAGCACTAGCGCGGAATAAAGTTCGGTGACCTGCCAGGTTTTTCCCGTACCCGCCGATGCATTGTAAACCATGTTCATAAGCGTGAAGTATGACGAGAAGTTCTGCGGATTGGAAGACGAACCGCTCCTCTTCGCCGATTCACATGACTCCAGAACCCTCTTTCCCGAAAATGAGTGTCTATTCGCGGGGATTCGTGGTTAACATCCCGCCATGACTTTTGACCTGCTGATTCGAAACGGGACGGTGCTCGACGGGACGGGCACGGCGGCCGTGCAAGGCGACATCGGAATCTGCGGCGAGCGGATCCAAGCAGTTGGCGATCTGTCGAAAGCGGAGGCGAAGCAGGTTCTCGACGCGACGGGCAGAATGGTTTGTCCGGGATTTATCGACGCGCATTCCCACTCGGATGCCTACCTGCTGATTGAGCCGCGTGCTTCGAGCAAGATCTTTCAGGGAATCACCACGGAGGTGTGCGGCAACTGCGGTGCATCGGTCGCGCCGCGCCTCGGCGGCGCACAGCTTCCATCCGACTGGCAGGACAAACCCTTCCCCGGCACATGGCGCACCGTCGCTGAATATCGCGAACTGTTTGAACAGGTAAAGCCTGCGGTCAATGAGGCACTCCTGATCGGCCATAATACGCTGCATCGGGGGGTCTGCGGGTATGCGCCGCGCGGCGCGAATCCCGACGAGCTCAAAGAAATGTGCCGGGCGCTCGAGCAGGCGCTCGACGAGGGCGGGTGCGGCATGAGCACGGGGCTGATCTATCCGCCCGCTTCGGCGGTGCCGCAACAGGAAATTATCGCTCTGGCGAAGGTCTGTGCGGTAAAGGAAAAAATCTACACCTCGCACATGCGAAGCGAGGGCAAGAAGCTGCTCGAAGCGATTGATGAGGCGCTGGAGATCGGACGAGCGTCCGGGGCGCGGGTTCAACTCTCTCATTTAAAAGCCTCCGGAAAGGCCAACTGGTACAAGCTCGATGCCGCGTTTGAAAAAATCGAAACCGCGCGCTCCGAAGGGCAGGAGGTCGCCGCCGACCGCTATCCCTACACCGCCGCCCAGACCGATCTTGATATTCTCCTGCCCGACTGGGCACTCTATGACGGCAAGGAGGCGGTGCTGGCCCGCCTGAAAGATTCAGAGGTTCGGAAGAAAATCCGGGATGAAATTTTGAACGAGCGCGGGGAGTTTGGGTTCAGCACCGTCATGATCGGATCCACAGAGAATCTGTTATTTCGCACCTTTAGAGGTATGAAACTTGAGGAGGCCGCACATCGTTTAGGAATGGAGCCGGTGAATGCGCTGTTGCACATCATCGAAAAAGACGAGCTGCGTACGGGCGGAATTTTCTTCGGCATGAGCGAAGAAAATATGTGGCGTGTTCTTGAACAGCCGTGGGTAATGATCGGCTGCGACGCATCGCTACGCGCGCCCGATGGAATTCTGAGCACCGACCATCCTCATCCGCGTGCTTATGGGAGCTTTACCAAATTCCTGCGCGCTGCACTCGATGGGCGGAGCGTCGCCCTGCCCGAAGCGATCCGCAAGATGACAGCCCTGCCCGCAGAGCAGTTCCGGCTCACGGGGCGCGGCATCCTGAAAAAAGGAAACGTTGCCGACATCGTCGTCTTCGATCCGGATGCGATCCGGGAAAACGCCAGCTATGCCGACCCCCATCGGCTCTCCGATGGAATGGAGACTGTCATCGTCAACGGAACCCTGACGATTGAAAACAACAGACTGACCGGCAAGCGCTACGGTCGTTTTCTACCAAGCTAACTCCTCTCCGTTATCTTTGTTTTCATACTTTTACAGGTCACAGACCCCATACTTTTAAAAGTATGGGGTCTGTATGTATATAAAACTTTTTACTTGAATAGGTTATATGATTTTTATCATGCTGTATCCCGTACTTTTAAAAGTATGGGATAGAGAGGATGTTATGAAACTAAACCCTACGCTTTGGAGAACATGCCGAATTCTGGCGAGTGAAACGCGGCTGCAAATGCTCTGGCTGATTTTTGATGAGAAGGAGCTGTATGTTGAGCAGATGGCGGAATGGACGGGAATGTCGATTCCCAATGCCAGCAACCAGTTGCGGGCGCTAAGCGCCCGCGGGCTTATTTCGCCTCGGCGGGAAAAGATGCTGGTTCTCTACCGGGCCGAGGCCAATGAATCGCTGGAGGCCGCTCCGGCCCTGCTGGAGGCGTTGCGTGTCTGCCACGAAAAATCCGTCTCGTTCAAGACGCTTATTCGACAGGCGACAGCATTTACCCATGAGCGGCGGATTGAAATTGTCCGGGAACTGAAAGGCAAAGAGCTTGTATTCCAGAAGCTGCTCGAGGCGACGGGAATGTCATCGTCCGCGCTGTCGCGCCACCTGAAGAAACTTGAAGCCCGGGGTTTTGTGAAATACAGGGAGGGTCTCTACCGCACGGCCTATCCGGGCAATGTGCTGGGCAGAACGCTTCTGAAACTTGCCTGCGCATGACAGAAACACGGTCGGATGATTGAGATTAAGAGCCAGATCACGATTAGGAATGAGAGAAACGATCCAGAGTTTTCCGTTTTCGGCTGATCGCGATGCTCGGGTGCTGATTCTCGGATCGATGCCCGGGGTGGAGTCGCTCCGGCAACAGCAGTATTACGCGCATCCGCGCAACCTCTTCTGGGAGTTGATGGGCGAACTGTTTGGCGCGGGCCGCGACCTGAGGTATGAGGAACGGCTGAATGTTCTGCGGGCAAATGGCATCGTGCTCTGGGATGTGGCGCACACCTGCCGCCGCAAAGGGAGTCTCGATTCAAACATGGTCGAGGTGGTGCCGAACGATTTTTCGAAGCTGTTTGTGGAAGCGCCGCAAATTCACACGGTGTTTTTTAACGGGCAGAAGGCCGCCG
>JAUXCB010000206.1 GCA_030619095.1 Verrucomicrobiota bacterium
AAGGCGGCCATCGGAACCCATGCCCCCCTAACCATCAAAGGCACCGCAACGCTCGGCGGCACACTTGATGTAGCCGCCAAGGGCTTGAAGGGAAAGCGCTTCGCCGTGCTTTCCGCCGATGCCATCACCGGCACCTTCAATCATCCCGACGGCATCATAGAAAGCGACGATCAACGCTTCCGGATTCACTACACGGCCACTACCGTTGAACTCGAAAAGATTTCCACTGTCCATTAACGTTGAACCATCCGAAAACCGGGAGATAACCATGAAACATAGAAAAACAAAAGGCGGGCTACTGCTTGCGGTAGCGACACTGTGCATTCAAGCGATTTCGGCGCAAGCCGCCCCAAGACCCAACATCCTCTATCTTTATGCGGATGATCTGGGATGGGGATCGCTCAATGCAAACACGGGATCGGAAACGCTCACCATAACGCCCACCATCGATTCGCTCGTCGCGGGCGGAATCAACTTTCGACGGGCGTACGGCTGCATGGTCTGCTCCCCGGCCCGCTCCACACAGCAAACCGGATTTCACCAAGGCCATACATGGACGGACCGCAACGATACCGATGCCTATAAAAAAGCGATGAGAGCCGACGACAAGACCATTGGCGATATGCTGAACTCGGCCGGCTACCGCGTGAGCTACTATGGCAAAGGAATACTCTCCGCTACGCCCTCCCTGAACTCCACATTTGAATGCTCCTCAGCCTGCCCTCGCATCACAATAGACGGTTCTACAGCAACAATATTCATTCCGGCATCAGCCACAGCCCGGCTGTAGTTCCCTGTTCCAGCACCTATTTCAGCAAGAATACTTCCCGGCGGTACTGCGAGGAGATTTAGAAGTGCGTTTGCGAGCCTTTGATCTGCACACCGTCCGTGGACATACCCCGCCCCAATTTCATCATAAATTGCTCTATTCATTGTTCTGCGCCTCCCTTTTCCGGCAAAATATTTTCGTGCACCAGCCTACAAAGACGAAGAAGAGTTTTTTCTACCGCTTGCTGATCCGTCTGCGAAATCCATTCCGAAATTTTGTTTATTCCTTCAAAGTACAATTCCTCGGCTATTGAAAGATGCTCTGCTCCCTTGGGGGTGAGCACTACGATCTTAATTCTCCGATCCCCCTTTTTAGGTTTCCTCACGACAAGTCCGTCTCGCTCAAGACGATCAACAAGCCCAGTTATGTTTGCGCGATTTACCAACACGCACCGACTAAGGCCCACCTGAGTTGCTCCGGCTGCGAACTGATGTCGCAGAAGCATAAGGATATTGAATTGTGCTTCTGTGAGTCCCGTACTGCCGAGCAACTGGCGTCCCGCATTGCTAAGCATGCGTGAGGCAAGCATCACGGTCATAATAAACTCGTGACTGGGATCCTTGATGGGATTCGGCAAATCAAGCCAGCCTTGTATTGTCTCCCTGTATTTTGTATTGTTCATAGCAATACAGTTAATATATTAACAATTGAAGATCAAGCTCTTTTTTCGCCAATTCACTTTTTCACAACAACTAAGTTCCGCGGTTTCCAAAGTCGCCGATTGTCAATGAAAGTGAGATAGTTTCTATTCTGAGCTTGGCTCGTTAATCCATACTTTTTCGAGAACCGTTTCGGCTTTTGGAACGCCTTTTACGAACCGTTCTGGGTGCGCCTGGTGGGCGGGACCTAAAACGGTTTGACGTTTCGACTGATGGCTTCTGCTCTGCCCACATGGACTTCCGCAGGAGGCATCATTGCGATTCTACTGTGTCGATGCTTTGTGTTGTACAGTCGAAAAATGTTCGTAAATGTATGCGAGCATCTTCGATTGATCCGAAAGAGCTTCTTATGAAGTGATTATATACGATTAATAAAGCTGGATTTTTGAGGATAATAATAATATATTATCTCTATGAATTTCACAAACCCTTACGCTCTTTACTCACCCGAAGAGACCGCCAACCAGCTGGCGGAAAAAGTCCGCGCCCTGCGCCTGTCTCGGAAATGGAAACAGAGCACGCTTGCAACACGATCCGGTGTTTCTCTGGCATCACTGCGCCGCTTTGAACAAAGCGGTCGAATTTCGCTTCAAAGCCTGCTCCGCCTTGCTTTTGCACTGGGGCGACTGGATGAATTCGCATCCATCCTTCAGCCACCTGCCGCGACCAGCATTCACGAGTTGGAAGCCATCGACACACAGCACAAAACAAAACGAGGGTCGCAATGAAAAAACTCTCTGTCCATCTAACCCGCGCACCCGGCGACTCCCGGCCCATCGGCGAACTGGCCGAGGTCAATCGAGCCATCTATTTCGAATACAGTGCAGACTTTCTTCAAGATCCGCTTTGGCTCTCTCCATTCAAACTCCCCCCTGAACCCGGCTTGCACGAACAACGGGATCTCGCATTCGGTTCGCTCTTCGGACTCTTTGATGACAGCCTCCCCGATGGATGGGGGCTTCTGTTGATGGATCGTTTTTTCAGACAGCGCGGAATTTCCCCGGAAACCCTTTCCCCTCTCGACCGATTGGCCTACATGGGAACACGAGCCATGGGAGCACTCACCTACTTCCCGCCGACACAGGAGGACAACCCGCAAATCCCGTTTTCCGGACTACATAACCTGGCCACCGAAGCGCAACGCGTACTCGCAGGGAAAACGGAAGATATTCTTCCCGAACTGATCCGGGCCGGCGGCAGCCCCGGGGGCGCGCGTCCCAAAGTTCTCGTTGGGGTCAACGGAGATCAATTGATCTCCGGAACCGATGCCCCGCCCGACGGCTTCGAAGAATGGATGATTAAATTCCCCGCAAAAAAAGAAACTCCCGAAGAAGGCCGCATTGAGTATGCCTACTCGAAAATGGCCGTCGCCGCCGGCATCCACATGCCACCCACCCGGCTGTTCCAAACCTTGGAAGGCGATGCCTTCTTTGGTGTTAAACGCTTCGACCGAACCGGGACCAAGCGGCATCACATTCACACCTTTGGAAACCTGATTCACTCCAACTTCCGAATCCCCGGATGCGACTACGACCAACTCCTGAACGTGACCCGGATCTTAACCCGGAACCAAATGGATCTCGAAGCCGCCTTCCGGCTCATGGTCTTCAACGTCCTCGCGAACAACCGTGATGATCACGTCAAAAACTTCGCCTTTATGCTCAACGACAAAGAGGACTGGACACTCACCCCCGCCTACGACCTCACCTTCTCCCTCGGCCCGGGCGGCGAACACTCCATGACCCTAGACGGCGAAGGCCGCCATCCCGGACGCGAACAAATGATTCGTCTGGCGACTTGTCATGGGATTCAAGAAAAACGCGCCCTCGAAATCATAGCCAACGTAACCGAAGCCGTTTCTCAATGGCCCCGCTTCGCCGACGAAGCCGAGCTGGATCGCCCCATCAAAAACGAAATCGAACGTGTTCTAAAAACGCGGCGCATCCTAATATGAAAAAGTCGCCCACAGGGCGACTGCTACAAG
>JAUXCB010000100.1 GCA_030619095.1 Verrucomicrobiota bacterium
GTATTGGATGCGCACCGATCCCTCTATGCGGCGCAGCAAGGACTCATTTCCCTCCACTTGACTCGACAGATCAATCAGGTGCACCTGTACGCCGTTCTCGGCGGCGGGGGAAATAGCATGGAAAGGGGCAAAGAATAGCGTATGAAAAAGATCGGTCTAGCACTGGGTGGCGGCGGAGCAAAGGGATTTGCACACATTCCGATTCTGGAGGTGTTCGATGAACTCGGAATCAAACCCTATTGCATTACAGGCACAAGCATCGGTGCAATTATGGGCGCACTCTATGCTTCCGGTCATTCGGCAAAAGATATTTTCAATCTGGTTCACCAACTGCTGGTTGCACCCAAAAAATCTACGCTGAAGGATATGTTCCGGAACTCGGACACGTTCAAATTTCTAGAACTGATTGATCCAAACTTTAGTCTGAGGCCCAAGGGGTTGCTCAAGGGGGAAAAACTACTGGGGTTCCTCTACAATCACATGAATGTCTCCTCCTTCGAGGAGCTGGAAATTCCCCTAAAGACTGTCGCAACGGATTTCTGGCGCAAAGAACCCGTGGTTTTCGACCGGGGAGAACTCCTGCCAGCCTTGCGTGCCAGCATGGCGATACCCTGCATTTTTACTCCGGTCATGATGGGTGAAAAGGTACTGGTTGATGGGGGATTGGTTAACAATGTCCCCCACGACCTGCTCAACGACGAATGCGATATCCGTATTGCGGTGGACATCAAAGGAGATCGCTCGACACCGAAAAACAAAATCCCCAATCCGATGGAAGCCCTGTTCCATACCTACGATGTGATGATGGACGCCACTGTAAAAGAAAAGCGGGTCAACCACTCGGTTGACATCTATCTGCACCCCCCCCTTGTTGATATCGACATACTCGATTTTCACAAGGCGGAAATTATCTACGAACAGGGAGTGAAAGCCAAAGACGATTTTAAGCGCAGGCTGGAACCCTTGCTTTCTGAAAAGCCCCCGCATATGAATTGGTTTTGGGAAAAGTAGATCAACTGGCAGGGGCGGTTTCCATGCCGATGTTTTTCAACCCTCGGAAACCACACCTTGCAAGGTGTGGTTTATTTGTTTTTCCAATGCTTGGAAAAAAGGTTTCAAGCATTGGAAACATCTGGGGTTTCCGTTAGGCTCGCGCTTCTGTTTTTAGATGTGTGCGTGAGATTGAAAGGGGATTGTATGAGTAAGAGTTATGACATTGCAGTGATTGGCGGCGATGGTACCGGCCCGGAAGTGGCCCGCGAGGGAGTGAAGGTTCTTAGGGCCGTGGCGGATAAATTCGGATTTAAACTCAATTTTGAAGAGTATGATTACGGCGGGGAGCGCTACTTGCGTACTAACGAAGTGCTGCCCGAAAGTGCGGCATCCGATCTGTCTCAGCACGATGCAATTTTTCTCGGGGCCATCGGTCATCCGGATGTGAAACCCGGCATTCTCGAAAAAGGGATTCTGCTCAAACTTCGTTTCGAGCTCGATCAGTACATCAACCTGCGCCCCGTAAAACTGTTTCCCGGTGTCGAGACACCGATTAAAGACAAGGGGCCGGAAGAGATCGACTACGTGATCGTCCGTGAAAACAGTGGGGGCATCTACACCGGTGCCGGCGGGATCTCTATGAAGGGCACGCCGAACGAGGTGGCTGTCCAGTCGATGGTCTATAATCGCTTTCAGGTGGAGCGTTGCCTGCGATACGCTTTTGATTACGCCCGCAAGTCCGGCAAAAAATCGCGCGGCCTCGGGAAAGAAAACACGCTCGGCCTCGTCGGAAAAACCAATGTACTGACGCATGTGTTTGATCTGTGGGAGCGCGCCTTCCATGAAATTGGTGATGCGGATTACGCGGATATCCGCCGCGACTACTATCACGTGGATGCCACTTGTATGTGGATGGTGAAAAGCCCCGAGTGGTTTGATGTGCTTGTTACTGGCAATATGTTCGGCGACATCATCACCGACCTCGGTGCCATGACGCAAGGCGGCATGGGGATCGCCGCAGGCGGAAACATCAACCCCGAAGGCGTGAGCATGTTTGAGCCAATCGGCGGCTCCGCCCCGAAGTACACCGGGCAAAACGTCATCAATCCGCTCGCTGCGATTTGTGCGGGCGCGATGATGCTCAAAGAACTGGGTGAAGACAAAGCGGGCAATGCGATTGAAGCCGCCGTGGCCGACATCACCGCCAACAAGCTCAAAGGCCTCGCCGCCGGAGGGATGGGGTACTCCACAACCGAAGTCGGCGACTTCGTCGCCACAGGCGTGGCGTAGGACTCAACGCAACGTCGCTGAGTACGCAAAGTGCGCAAAGAAAAACCCGCTCGATTTGAGCGGGTTTTTTGTTTATCTGCTTTAGGAGCAGGTCGCCGGTTGACGTTTGGCTTAGAACATTCCGGCGAGGAGGTTGTTCCCCATGCTCTGCAGGTCTTCCATCTTCTGGGTGGCTTCGAGCAGGTCGGACAGGGAGAGCAGTTCTTCGACAAGCATGAGACGGGCAATATGCTGATGCTCTGCCGGGGCATTGATTCGGAGAGTCATCCCGTCCTCGATCAGCACAAACATGATGTCATCTTTTCGAACCTGATAGGTCGGCTGATCCGTCTGAAGATGGTGCACAAAAAATTCTTCGTTCTGCAGTGCGCGGATGAAGCGGTTGATCAGGAATTCAGTGATATCGCGCGACGGAAAGGTGAGTTCGATCGACTGGATGTCTTCGCTGCCGCCCGCCATTTCTTTGCGCAGTCCGCTGCCGCCCTCAAAGGATTTAACGAGCAGGGGCGGGGCGAGCAGGGTGGTGATGACGGTCATCATGATGGAGACGCCGAAAATTCCCTGGTCGATGATGCCGGAGGCGAGTCCGATCCCGGCGACAATGAGAGCCACTTCGCCGCGCGGCAGCATGCCGAGGCCGATGCGTATGGAGCCGCGCAGATTAAAACGCATGGCCCACGCCGGGATTCCGCAGCCGAGTACCTTGGAGGCGATGGCGAGCAGGGAGTAGACGGAGCCGAAGAGAAGGACGGGCTTCATGGCGGTGAAGTCGACCATCATGCCCATGACGCAGAAGAAGATGGGGACGAGAATGTTGTAGGTTCCCCGCATGTGGTGTTCGATTTCGTGTGCGAGATCGGTTCGCGAAAGTGCCAGCCCCATAATGTAGGCTCCAATAATCATGGCCAGCCCCGCCATTTCGGCCAGTCCTGCCAAGAGTAGCGCCAGCCCGAAGCAGGTGGACACGATCATCTCTTTGGACTTAAACTGCTTGATGGCCGACGTGATTTTTCGTGCGAAAATTAGCCCCAGCGCAGTGACGACGACGAAAAAGCCGATTGCCTTCGCGGCGATGATGCCGATTTCGATCCAGTTGACTTCGCCACCACTCAGACGGACGTTGGCCATCCCCATGACGATGGCGAGGGTTACGATGCCAAAGACGTCGTCGAATACCGCGCCGGCCAGAATGGTGACGCCTTCCGGGGAGGACATTTTTCGTTTCTCAGCGAGGATACGCGCGGTGATGCCGACGGAGGTTGCGACGGAGATGACACCCAGGAAGAGTGCGGCCGGATCCATGAAGGTGTCGATGCCGTTGCCGGGCCAGACGACGGCGATCAGATCGCCGAGGATAAAGGAGGCCAGCAGCCCGCCGAGCCCGACGACGGAGCCGACGACGGAGTAGCGCAGGAAGGAGGCGAGGTCGGTTTCGAGTCCCGCTAGAAACAGCAGGATGATCGAGGCGAGGGTGGCGATGCCGTAAAGTTCGGCGGAGGCGGCAAAGCCGTGGTTCTCGGCAAAGAGAGTCCCGAGGGTCGGCAGATGGATTTTTCCGCCGAGCGCATAGGGGCCGATGATCATCCCGGATGCGAGTTCGCCGAGCACGGCGGGCATTTTCAGGAAGCGCTGCGCGAGATAGCCGCCGCTTTTGGCCACAATAATAATGACCGCCAGTTGGATCATCAGATGCACCATCATATGTGTGATGCTATGACTAGACTCCTCGGCGGCATGGTGAACGGCTGCGACTGTGGCGTGGGTTAGATTGGTCATGGCGCACTCCTAGGCAGTTAGCAACGCCAGCATCTCGCTCGTCGTAGAGGCTTCAATCAGCTTTTCACTCAGTTCGGGGCGGCTCAGAATTTTGCTGATTTCGGCAAGGAACTGAATGTGCGGCCCGACCCGGTTGGCCGGGGAGAGCGTCATAATGAAAATGCGGGAGGGATTTCCATCCATGGCATCGAAATCCGTTCCTTCCCGGCAGATCGCCACGGCCACGGTCAGCTGGTCGACCGAATCGCTTTTTCCGTGCGGAATGGCAATGCCGTTCTGCATGCCGGTGGACATTTTTTCTTCCCGCGCCAGAACCGCTTCCCGTGCGGAATCACGATCCGTGATTTTTCCGGAAGAGGCCACAAAATCAACGATTTGCCGGATGATCTCTTCCTTGCTGCCAGGTTTGAGGTTCGGGAGGATCGACTCTTTTATGAGCAGTTTTTTGAGATTCATGGGTTCTCCTGAAAAAAATAGAGCGCGTATTGTGGGCTTCTTTATTCATGGGTCAATGGAAAAATCAGACAAAAACAGGAGGAGAGTGTTCATGTTTATCCATCTATACTTAATTATTATTGCATTTCACCTTGTGACATTTTTATTTTTAGCGTAAGACATCCATTCAAATGGGGATCCGGATAAGCTGGGTCAATATATGTAACAACTGCAATAGGAGTATCAAACATGGCAGCAACCAAATCACAGATCATCGCTCAAGTCGCTGAAGATGCGGACATCAGCAAAATCCAGGCGAAAGCCGCTATTGAATCGCTCGTAGGTCAGGCGTACACCGGCGCTGGCGAAGGCTTCACCATTCCGGGGCTTGGCAAGCTCGTTAAAGTCGACCGTGCCGCCCGAATGGGACGCAACCCCGCCACCGGCGAAACCATCCAGATCGCTGCGAAAACGGTTCTTAAATTCCGTATCGCAAAAGCGGCTAAAGACGCTGTTCTTAGCTAAACCGCTCTGCGATATGCAGCCGCCCTCACCGGCGGCTGTTTTTTTATGCTTGAATAATTCCGTTTATCCGGATAAACAGATGTTTATGACCATTGCTCAACAACTCAAGACAGCGGATCGACCCCTGATCTCCGTGGAATTCTTTTCGCCGACAACCGACGCGGGGCAGAAGGCCTTCGATCGGGCGGCGCAGGCGTTGACGGGTCTGAAGACGGACTTTGTCTCCGTCACCTGCGGAGCGGGCGGCTCGGCCGCCGGGCCGACGCTTGAAATCTGTCGGCAACTTGCCGGACTAAATTACAGGTCGATTATGCCTCACTGCACCTGCGTCGGGATGTCGCGTACCGATCTGGAGATCTTGTCCGATGCCATTGTCGGGCAGGGGATCCAGCATATAATGGCGCTGCGTGGCGACCCGCCACGCGGGGAGTCGACCTTTCGGCCTGTGCCTGATGGGTTTCGTTATGCTGCTCAGCTTGTCGCATTTCTGCGCGACCGCCATCCCGGTCTCTGCATCGGAGTGGCTGGCTATCCCGAAAAGCATCCGGAGGCGGACAGCCTGGACGAGGACATCCGCCACCTTAAAGAAAAGGTGGATGCGGGAGCGGACTTGATCACTACTCAGCTGTTTCTCGACACGCAGGTCTATTTTGATTTTGTCGATCGGTGCCGTTCCGCTGGCATCACCGTGCCGGTACTGCCCGGGCTGCTTCCAGTCACCTCTCTGCAACAGATCAAGCGGATGCAGACCTTCTGCGATTTTCATGTCCCGGAAAAACTGCAACACGACCTGCAGGCAGTGCAGGACAATCCAGCTAAAGCGGAGCGCATCGGGCTCTACTGGGTGATGGAGCAGATTTCCGAGCTGGTGGAAGGCGGTTCGCCCGGCATCCACCTCTATCTGCTCAACCGCGCGCAGACCGTTTTCTATCCTGAACTCTTCGCCTGCCTTTCCCGTGTGCGCGGAAAAAAGGCTAATGGCTGATAGCTAATAGCTAACTGCCTTTCCCGTGTGCGCGGAA
>JAUXCB010000089.1 GCA_030619095.1 Verrucomicrobiota bacterium
CGGGAAGCGTTGTCTTTGAAAGATTGCCGAGCAAGAGGCCGCACAAATGGTTTCCGCTGGTTGAGTTGAGTTCGCCCTTGCCGGTCTTGAGTTTATAGTGTTTCATTTCATCACCTGCTGGGTTGGTTGTTATTTTGTTTGGCGGCTATCTTAGCCGTTCCAGCCCAACAGGTAACGCTTGTTCTTCATATTTTATCTAACGGATGCAGGAGAAAGTTATTGAATGAGAAGTGTGCTGATCCTGTTATTCGTTATTTTTTCTCTCCCTTCTGTTGGTGCGGAGGCGGTGCAGATCGATTTTTTCTATGAGCCGGGATGCTATGATTGCGAGCGGATTGAAGAGACAATTCTTCCGGAGGTTGAAAAACGGTTCCCTAAAGAGTGTGTGATCCGTCGGCATGATATCGGCATTGAAACCAACTTCCTTTATCTGCTTCAGCTCGAAGATGCTGCCGGGCACACCGGCACCGATCGCGCCTATCTGATTGTAAACAAGCAATTTCTGTTCGGGCCGAATCCATCACATGAAGAATTTCTTTCGCTGATTTCTGATCTACTTGAAGAAGGTAGGGCGCTTTCGCCGAAAGCGCCGCGGACGGCTCGGCGAGCCGTCCCTACCCAGAAGGAGGACTTGGCGGAAGAACGCTTCAACGGATTCACGGTCGGGGCGGTAATACTTGCGGGGCTGCTGGATGGGATGAATCCCTGTGCGATTTCAACGCTGGTTTTTTTTATGAGCCTGCTGGCGGTGTCCAAGGTTCGGAAAAGAGAGCTGTTGTTGTTGGGCGCATCATTCTGCCTAGCCTCTTTTCTGACCTATCTGGCGTTGGGGTTCGGTCTGTTTCGTGTTTTGCACCTTTTTTCGGGGTTCACTGTTCTACGCAGTGCGGTGGAGTGGGGGATGGCCGCAGTTCTGCTGATACTGGCGCTTCTGTCATTCCGTGATGCGGTTCGTTTTCGAAAGAGCCATGACGGACACGATGTGACGCTTCAGCTCTCAACGGGCATGAAAAAGCGGATCCATAATGTTATGCGTCGCGGGCTGGAGCTTTTTACGATTAAAACATCGCAGAACCCACCCCGGCCTGCGGCCACCCCTCCCGAGGAGGGGAATCCAAATGCGCGGAATCACAGTCCCCTCCAGCGGAGGGGTGCCGGAACGGCGGGGTGGGTTCTTCGTTTTGGTACGACACATCAATCGTTCACTATTCTGAGAACCGGTCACCTGGTTTTGGGCGGATTGTTTATCGGTGCGGCGGTCACCGCGCTGGAAAGTGTTTGCACCGGGCAGGTTTATGTGCCGACGCTGGTGCTGATCCTCAAAAACAATGCACTTGCCGAATCGCGGGCATGGCTCTATCTGCTCGCCTACAACCTGCTGTTCATCCTTCCGTTGGTTCTGGCTTTCATTGCCGTCTACTTCGGTCTGCGTACTGAAACCCTCCTCCGTTGGAGTGGCCAAAACGTCGTCCTCTCCAAAATTCTCCTCGGCCTGTTTTTTATTCTCATGATCTTTGCCATCTTTTGTTTCTAGTTGGTCAGCGGGTGGGATCGAATCCGCTTCTTCGGCGTGATGGCGGTAAATTTTTTTCAATACAGGCTTGGTTGAAGTTGCGGTTTTTGGAGACGGATAAAAAAAAAACGAAAAAAGTGAATGAAATGCTTGCGAGACGGACAGGGGGAACATACTATCTGCCGCTCGTTTTTTGAGGGAAGGAATATTTATGCCGACAATTAATCAGCTTGTAAGAAAACCGCGTGTGCCGCTGAAAAAGAAGAAGAAATGTCCTGCGTTGACGGCGTGTCCGCAGCGTCGTGGTGTCTGTCTTTTGGTGAAAACGCAGACCCCGAAGAAGCCGAACTCCGCATTGCGTAAAGTCGCCCGTGTTCGTCTGACGAATGGTCGTGAAATCAACGCCTATATTCCGGGTGAGGGCCACAATCTTCAGGAACACAGCATGGTGCTGGTTCGCGGCGGACGTGTGAAGGACTTGCCGGGTGTGCGTTATCACATCGTGCGCGGTGCGCTCGACTGTCTCGGTGTGGATGGCCGCAAGCAAGGTCGCTCGAAATACGGGGCCAAACGTCCTAAGTAAGGAAGGTTTTTGAATCATGGCAAGAAGACGCGCAGCAGTTAAACGTACGATTATCCCGGATCCTCGCTATAACAGCGAGCTGGTGGCTTATATGGTCAACAGCATCATGGGTAAGGGAAAGAAATCCACCGCGGCGGCCATCGTGTATGGCGCACTTGAGGATATTCAGACCAAGTTGAAGGATGAAGATCCCCTGAATGTGTTTAGTCGCGCTATCGACAATATTAAGCCGAAGCTGGAAGTAAAATCCAAGCGTGTCGGCGGAGCGACCTATCAGGTTCCGCTCGAAGTGAGCCCGAAGCGTCAGACCGCACTGGCCTGCCGCTGGCTGATCCAATACTCTAAAACCCGCAAGGGAATGCCGATGCGCCGTGCGTTGGCCAATGAACTGATGGATGCGTACGCCGGACAGGGCGCAGCCATCAAAAAGCGTGATGACACGCATAAGATGGCTCAGGCCAATAAGGCGTTTGCGCATTACCGTTGGTAATGAATAGACCCCGCCCCCGCTCCCCTTTGTTCTTTGAGATTTGAAATGACGGTTGCTGTGAAAAAAGATGGTAAACATGCGAAGAGCGTTGCGCCTTCCCCTCGGGAAGATGTTGCGCGCGGACGCAGTTTGTCCTCAATTCGCAACATCGGGATTGTCGCCCACATTGATGCAGGAAAAACGACAACCACCGAACGCATCCTTTACTACACCGGTCGCGTCTATAAAATGGGCGAAGTGCATGAAGGCACTGCGGTGATGGATTGGATGGAGCAGGAGCAGGAGCGCGGAATCACAATTACCAGCGCGGCCACCACCTGTTTCTGGCGCGATCGTCAAATCAATATCATCGACACCCCCGGTCACGTGGACTTTACCGTGGAAGTGGAACGCTCCCTTCGTGTGCTCGACGGTGCCGTCGGGGTTTTTTGCGCCGTCGGGGGCGTTCAGCCTCAGTCCGAAACCGTTTGGCGTCAGGCCGAAAAGTATCATGTGCCCCGCCTGGCATTTGTCAACAAGATGGATCGGATGGGTGCGGACTTCGATCATGTGGTTTCTGAACTGCGCGAAAAACTGGCGGCTCCCGCCGTTCCGATTCAGCTTCCCTGGGGAAGCGCGGAGAGTTTTAAAGGGATCATTGATCTCGTCAGCATGAAGGCCTTCCTCTTTAACGAGGAGACTCTCGGAAGCGACATCGAAGAAGTTGCTATTCCTGAAGAGATGGCCGTGAAAGCCGAAAAACAGCGCGCTACGTTGATTGAAAAGACGGCGGAGGCCGATGAGGCCCTCCTCGAAACCTATCTCGAAAATGCAGATGTCCCCTCCAACCTACTTGTCGATGCGATTCGACGCGCCACAATTTCCGGGCACCTCGTTCCGGTGCTCTGCGGCTCCTCTCTCAAAAACAAGGGTGTTCAGCCGTTGCTCGACGCCGTGGTTGACTATCTGCCTTCTCCGGTGGATGTTCCGGCTGTAACGGGTGTGCACCCCAAAACAGAGGAGCCGGAAGTCCGCGAAGCGGGCGATTTTGAGCCGCTGAGCTCTCTGGCTTTCAAAATGGCGACCGATTCGTTCGTCGGTAAACTGGTTTTTGTTCGTATTTATTCCGGCAAGCTTGAAAAGCGTCAGAACGTGTTCAACCCACGCACCCGCAAGCGCGAGAAGATTGGCCGCCTGCTGCGCCTGCATGCCAACAGCCGCGAGGATGTTGAAACGCTCTTTACGGGTGAAATCGGTGCCATCGCAGGGCTTAAGAATTTTACGACGGGGGATACCCTGTGTGCGGAGAATCAGGCCATCATTCTGGAGAGTATTGAGTTTCCTGAGCCGGTGATTTCCATGGCGATTGAACCGAAAACACAGGCCGACCGCGACTCGCTCAGCGAAGCACTTCAGTCGATGATGGAAGAAGACCCTACCTTCCGCGTGACGACCAACGAGGATACGGGCCAGACGATTATCAACGGCATGGGCGAACTGCATTTGGAAATCATCAAAGATCGCATTCTGCGTGAATTCAAGGTTCATGCGAATGCTGGCAAGCCGGTGGTGGCGTACCGCGAAAGCGCCCGCACAGACGGAACCGGTGAGTTCACTTTCGAACGCGAGATCGGTGGCCGCGGCCATTTTGGCAAGTTGGTGGTGGAGGTTTCGCCGCGTGAGCGCGGAACCGGCAACCAGATCCATCTGACGGTTTCGAATGAGGTGATCCCGCCGGAATTCCACAAGGCAATCCATCAGGGTCTGGGCGATGCGCTGATGACCGGTGTGCTGGGCAACTACCCCTTGGTGGATGTGGATGTCCGCGTGACGGGGGGCGAAGCCCATCCGGTGGACTCATCAGAAATGGCCTTCCGTACGGCAGCGGTCATGGCGCTGCGCGATTCAGTCGGTCACGCCTCCCCGACGCTTCTTGAGCCGATCATGAAGCTCGAAATCATTGTTCCGGAAGAGCATCTGGGCGATGTGATGAACGATTTAAACGGTCGCCGCGGACGGATCCGCGAGATCGAAGCGCGCGATGGTGTACAGATTGTACATGTGGATGTTCCACTGGCCGAAATGTTCGGCTATGCCACCGCGTTGCGCTCCCTCACCAAGGGGCGGGCCAGTTATACAATGGAACCACACCGTTTTGAGGTGGTCCCGGATTCAATGCAGAAGAGACTTTTAAACCATACCTAGAGAAACGATATGAATAATCAACGCATACGCATACGTCTGAAATCGTTCGACCACCGGGTGCTTGACGCCTCGTCGAAGGATATTGTTGAAGCTGCCAAACGCACGGGTGCCCGTGTGGCCGGCCCCATTCCGATGCCGACACGCATCGAGCGGGTGACGGTCAACCGCTCCCCGTTTGTGAATAAGAAGTCGATGGAACAGTTTGAGATCCGCACGCACAAGCGTCTTCTGGATATTATTGACCCGACCATTAACACGGTAGATGAGCTCAAAAAACTCAATCTGCCAGCGGGTGTGGACATCACCATTAAAATCTGAGCAAAATCATGAAAAGTTTAATTGGAACAAAACTGGGGATGACCCAGATCTTCGACGACGAAGGCCGCTGTGTGCCGGTGACGGTCATTGAAGCGGGTCCGTGCAGCGTGATTCAGCGCAAGACCGCCAAAACCGACGGCTATGAAGCCATCCAGATCGGCTTCGGTCCGCAGAAGGAAAGCCGCGTAACTAAACCGCGAGCGGGTCAGTTCAAAAAAGCCGGTGTGGAAACAATGCGCGAACTGCGCGAAGTCCGCGTGGATGCGGCCGACGAAACCAAAGCGGGCGATACGCTCACTGCGGCGATTTTTGAAGGGATCAACTTTGTGGATGTGCTGGGCACGACCAAAGGAAAAGGGTTCCAGGGAGTTGTGCGACGCCACGGCTTCTCCGGTGGACGCGCTTCACACGGTTCGCACATGCACCGCCGTACAGGGTCCATCGGGATGTGTGAATATCCCGCTCGCGTTTTTAAGGGAAAGAAAATGCCGGGTCAGATGGGGAATGTGAACGTGACGACCCAGAACATGAAGGTGGTTCAGGTTCGAGCAGAAGAAAATTTGATTTTGCTTAAAGGTGCCGTCCCCGGTGCCAATGGCAGCACGCTGGTTTTGCGTGAAGCACTCAAAAAGAAATAATTTGAGAGGAAGAAAATGAGTACGTTGCCACTTAAAGATTGTAAGGGAAAGACACTGGGCGAAGTGACCTTGAGCGATACGTTCGCGGTCACCGATAAAGGCGAACAGGCGCTCTTTCTGACGATTATGAAACATCAGGCTGCACAGCACCAGGGTTCTGCGAATACGCAGGGCAAGGGCGCGGTTGCCGGAACGGGTGCAAAACCCTGGAAGCAGAAGGGGCTGGGTCGTGCCCGCGCCGGGTACAAACAGTCGCCCATCTGGCGCGGCGGTGCGGTTGCCTGGGGTCCGCACCCGCGTAAAGTTCGTAAAAGTATGCCGAAAAAAGTGGCGCGCCTCGCGTTTGCCCGCGCCTTCGGAACTCGGGCTGCGGAAGAAGCGATTACGGTGATCGATTCCATCCAACTGGATGCTCCGAAAACCAAAGGCCTTACCTCGATTTTCCAAACCTTGGAAATGAAAGGCAAAGTGCTTCTGATTATCGCCGAAATGGATAACAACATTTGTCTCGCCGCACGGAATCTGCAGGATATCGAAGTGGTTTGCGCCGATAACGTGAATACCTACCAGATTGTTCGCTATCCGCAGATCGTGATTACGAAAGCAGGGATGGAAAAGCTCGAAGAGCGCATGGCCGGAACCAGAGGTTCCGCCTCCGCCAAGGTTCCGGCGGACAGGCAGGAGTCAGTGGTCAAAGGTTCCGCCTCCGCCAAGGCTGCGGCGGACAAGCAGGAGTCGGAATAATGAAAGATATCTATCAGGTAATTAATAAAGCACTGCTGA
>JAUXCB010000108.1 GCA_030619095.1 Verrucomicrobiota bacterium
ATCTGCTCGAACGAATTAAGAAGACTGGAACATTGGAATAACGGAAGATTGGAATACGGGTTGCTTTCCTTTGTTCCATTCTTCCACCATTCCCTTATTCCACCATTCCCTTATTCCACTATTCCAATACTCTGCCCTTCCATTTACAGCACTTATTTTTTATGGTTCTCGGAACCTCTGGAGAACGCATCATGAAAACCAAACGAATTTTGCTCAAACTCAGCGGCGAAGCCCTTCAAAACAGAGAAAAAGGATTGAGCATTGATCCCGATATTCTTGCATCCATCGGCCGCCAATTCACCGCCCTGATCCAGGAGGGCGCCGAGATCGCCGTCGTCGTCGGCGGCGGAAATATTTTCCGCGGCCTCGCCGGCGAACAAGGCGGCACCGACCGTACCACCGGCGATTACATGGGCATGCTGGCCACCTGTATCAATGCCATGGCTCTGCAGTCCGCCCTCGAAAACGTCGGCATCCCCACACGCGTCATGACCGCCATCCATATGCCAGAGGTGGCCGAACCGTTTATCCGTCGCAAAGCCATACGCCACCTGGAAAAAGGTCGTGTGGTCATCTTCGGCGCCGGAACCGGCAACCCCTACTTCACCACCGACAGCGCCGCCGCGCTGCGCGCCTCCGAAATCGACGCCGATGTGCTGATGAAAGCCACCAAAGTCGACGGCATCTACACCGCCGACCCGATGAAGGATAAAACCGCAACCCGCTTCGACCACATCACCTATACCGATGCCCTCAGCAAACAACTCAAAGTGATGGACGCGGCCGCCTTCTCGCTCTGCATGGAAAACGACATCCCGATTGTCGTGTTCAACTTCTTCAAAGAAGGCGAAATCCTGCGGGTCTACCGGGGCGAGGATGCCGGAACACGGGTCAGCCACTAGCGTGGCTGAAAATCCAAAGCACGAAAAACCAAAGCACGAAAAAATGACTACACTTCAAAACCAGAAGATCGACTCCTTCATCATTCGAACTTCGGACTTCTTTGGGTGTTTGGGTGCTTCGTCATTCGGATTTAAAACTGACGCGTCAGGATATTGATAAATATAACAAGAAAATTGCAATTAAGAGAGGGAGCAGCATCATGGAATTAAGTACTGAAGTATTATTGGCCGCTGAAGAGAAAATGGACAAGTGCGCGGAGTTCCTGCAACAGGAACTGAGCGGACTGCGCACCGGAAAAGCAAGCCCCAGCCTGGTCGATGGAATCACGATCGACTACTACGGAACCCCCACCCGCCTGCGCGATATCTCCAACATCTCCACGCCGGAGCCACGCCTGATTGTCATCAGCCCCTTCGACCCCTCTTCGCTGGCCGCCATTGAAAAAGGAATCAACGCCGCAAACATCGGCATCACCCCGCTCAGCGACGGCCGCCTGATCCGCATTCCGATCCCGGAACTGAGTGAAGAACGCCGATCCGAACTGGCCAAAGTCGCCAGCCGCTCCACGGAAGAACAGCGCGTCGCCGTACGCAACGTCCGCCGCGAAGCCAACGACCAGCTTAAATCGCTCCAGAAAAACAGCAAGATCACCGAAGACGACCGCGATGATAGCCTCGACGAAGTTCAAAAGCTAACCGACAACCACATCAAAAAAATGGACGTCATGCTCTCCGCCAAAGAAAAAGAAGTGATGGAAGTGTAAGGGAGAAACTCGAAACTGGAAATTTGAAACTTGAAAGAGGGCCTTCCTCTCGAATTTCAAATTTCTAATTTCAAATATCCAATTTCATGAAAAAACTCCTCATAGGAATCAGCGGTGGCATTGCGGCCTATAAGGCGGCGGGTGTCGTCAGCGCGCTTAAACAGGCCGGACACGACGTACAGGTCGCCATGACGCCTGCCGCGTGCCAGTTTGTCACCCCGCTCACCTTTGCCGCCCTCTCGCAGAAAGAGGTGCGCACCGAACTGTTTCCAGAACACCCGACCTCGGACAAAGGACAACTCTACCCGCACCTCTACCCCGCCACCGAAGCCGATCTCTTCGCCGTCCTGCCCGCCACGGCCGACATCATCGGAAAATTCGCCTGCGGCTTCGGCGACGATATTCTTTCGGCCAGCGCACTCTCTCTTCCGGCGGAGTGCCCAAAGCTCTTCTGCCCGGCAATGAACTCGCAAATGTGGGACAACCCCGTCGTGCAGGAAAATGTTCAAAGCCTGGAAAAACGAGGCTGGCAGCGCATCGGCCCCGAAAGCGGCCTCATGGCCTGCGGCACCACTGGCACCGGACGAATGAGCGACCCCAAAACGATTCTGGAAGCCATCCAAAATATCTTGAAATAGACCCTCCAATGGCAGAAGTCTTCCTCGCAGAGACGCAAAGAGCGCAGAGGGGTATAAATGAAGAAACGAGTCTCTGCGACCTCTGCGCCTCTGCGAGGAATCAAAAGAATTTGAATTCGGTAGAAATGAATCTGGAAAATAAAAAAGTATTAATTTTGTCCGGGCCGACGCACGAATACTTCGACCCGGTCCGCTTTATTGGCAACGCCAGCTCCGGAAAAATGGGCAAAGCCCTCGCCGAAGAAGCGTTGAGCCGACGTCTGGATGTTGAGTTCATCTCCGGCCCTGTGGCAGAGGAGAACCTCCCGCAAAGTGGCAGCGGCATCCCTGCCGCTGATAAAGCGGCTGGAAGCCGCTCCCACATTCAAATTCAGAAAGTTACCTCCGCCGAAGAGATGCTCGCCGCCGCGCAGGCCAAATTTTCTGAAGCGGACATCATCCTCTTCGCCGCTGCCGTCGCAGATTTCCAGCCCCTGGAAAAATCGACAAAAAAGTTTCCAAAAACTGAAACCCATCTATCGATCGCATTGCAATCGACACCGGATATCGCCGCTACGCTGTGCGCGAACAAACGCGACGATCAAATCGCCATCGGATTTGCACTCCAGACGCATGACGGCGAAGCCAAAGCCAAAGAAAAACGGATCGCCAAAAATCTGGATGGAATCGTCCTCAACACCCCCGCCACCCTCGGTGCCGAAACCGGTCTATTCACATGGATTACACCGAACATGTTGAAGCGTGGGGGTCACTCAGTAAACCCGACTGCGCCAAGAAAATTTTCAACCAATTCCTTTAAACGCAAAGCGTCGCAAAGCTAAATGGAAGGCGGTTTCTCTGCGAGCCTTTGCGCCCTCAGTGTCTTTGCGTTGAGTTCAACTTCCTCCGCACCCATCTGAATGGTCACCTGCTTTTTCAAGCGGGATGCATAGGGATTTCACCGCTTCTTCATGCTGGATAAATTGTATTCTTTTCCCATTTTTCTATCCGTGGAAGATGAGGAATTTACGTCCGGCGTAGTTGATCATGACAGCGGCGACCATTTTGGCGACGTAGGACCAGGTGGTGCCGAGACCAAAGACGCTGATAAGAACCCACCCTGCAAGCGTAGCCAGAACCAGACTGACGATCGAGACCGCGTAAAAAAGCATCAGCTCGTGATGCCGTTTGTGTTTTCCTGATTTGAAGACAAACAGGACGTTGAGGATGTAGGCGGTCATGTTGGAGACCAGAAAGCAGAGAATGCTGTCGATGACGAAGTTGCGCGCGCGGAGCGCTTCGGTGATCGGCTCAGGTGACAGGTTGAGCAGCTTGACGAAGATATCGTCCTGCGCCAGCGCCGGAAAGGCGAAGTACGCCAGCAGGAAAAAGCAGACGATGTCGACGCCCGTGGCGAAGCCGCCGCAGATGCCATATTTTAGAAATTGGATGATGGGATTGTCTTTTTCGGCCAGAAAGGCGTGGATCTGTTTTTTCATAGTCTGGAATTCTGCCCGCAATGGAGCTTGGAATCAACAGAGAACGCCTGCGGTCAGGATGACGCTTAGGTTTGTGACTGCAACCGTTCTTTCAAGGTGGTGACACGTTCCCGTGATTCGGCGCGGGTGACGGCGAGACCCATGGCCTTTTTGGTGCCGATGAGAACAGCAAATTTTTTGGCGCGGGTGACGGCGGTGTAGAGCAGGCTTCTTTGCAGCAGGATAAAGTGCTGGGTGTGCATGGGGATGATGACGCAGGGATATTCGCTGCCCTGGCTTTTGTGAATGGTGACGGCGTAGGCGTGCACCAGCTCGTCGAGCTCTCGAAATTCATATTTGATGCGCTGTCCGTCAATTTTGACGACGACCTCACCCTGCACTTCATCGACGCTGACGATGCGTCCGAGGTCGCCGTTGAAGACCTCTTTGTCGTAATCGTTTTCGGTCTGCATAACGCGGTCGCCCTCGCGGAAGACGACCCCGAAGCGCTCGATCTGGTTTCCGTTCGGATTGAGAAGCGCCTGCATGACCACATTTAAATTTTTGGCTCCAAGCTCGCCCTTCTGCATCGGGGTGAGAATCTGGATATCGTCAAGGGGATTGAAACCGAGCCGCCTGGGAATGGATTCGCTGACCATTTTTTGAATGATCGCGAGCGCACGATCCGGTTCCGGAGCCTCAACAAAATAGAGGTCGGACGATTTATCGCCCTCTTCCGGAAATTCGGGAAGCTGCCCGTGGTTGATTCGATGGGCGCCGGTGACGATCCGGCTTTCGGCGGCCTGGCGGAAAATTTCGGTTAGGTGGATGGCCGGAACGACGTTGGAGGCGATGACGTCGCGAAGCACCCTTCCCGGCCCGACGGAGGGAAGCTGGTCGGCATCGCCGACAAAGATGACGGCGGCGCGTTGCGGAACGGCCTGTAAAAACTGCTGGGCGAGGATCTGGTCGATCATGCTGGCTTCGTCGATAATGAAGATGTCACCGACGAGCGGGTTGCGGTCGTCGTGCACGAAGCCGCCGGTTCCGGGGTTGAACTTCAGAAGGCGATGGATGGTTTTGGCGGGCATTCCGGTGGTTTCGCTCAGCCGTTTGGCGGCGCGCCCGGTGGGCGCGCAGAGCGCGATGCGCATTTTCTTGGCCCGCAAAATCTGAATGATGGAATTGACCAGCGTGGTTTTGCCTACACCGGGCCCGCCGGTGATGACCATGACGTTGGCCTGCACAGCAATGCGCAGCGCCTCGCATTGGTTTTCAGAGAGCTCCATGTTCGTTTTCTTTTGAACCCAATCGAGCGCCTTTTGAAAATCGATTGCCGGACAAGGATGTTTGCCGCTGTTGAGCTCGGTGAGTTTTTTGGCAAAGTTCCATTCTGCGAAGTAGAGCTTGGGCAGATAAATCAGGGTTCGGCCCTGCCGATCTTCATCGCGGATCAGGCGCTTGGTTTCGATGAGATGATCCAGCGAGGCCGCGATCTGTCCGGGCGGGATGTCGAGCATCTCGACGGTTTTGCTCTGGAGGTCGCCGCGCGGCGCGGCGCAGTGGCCGTTAGTGGTGAGTTCCTGCAAAACATACTCAATACCGGCGCGCGCGCGCAGCTCGGAATCTTTGGCAATACCGAGAGTCTGGGCGATCTCGTCGGCAATCCGAAAACCGATGCCGCGAATGTCGCGGGCCAGGCAGTAGGGATCGCGCTGGATCAGCTCGATGGCACGTTCGCCATAGGTTTTATAGATCCGAAAAGCACGCGCGGTACTCACCCCATGGCTGAAGAGAAAGCTCATAATCTCTCGAATGCCCTTTTGCTCCTCCCACGCCGCACGAATGCTCGCGCGGCGGGTCGGGCCAATCCCTTCCACCGTCTGGAGTTTGGCCGACGAGTGTTCAATGACATCGAACACCTCGCGCCCGAAGGCCTTGACAAGCCGCTCAGCATATTCTTTGCCGATGCCTCGGATAATCCCCGATCCGAGAAATTTCTTGATGCCGTCGAGGGTGTCAGGCGAGGACACC
>JAUXCB010000236.1 GCA_030619095.1 Verrucomicrobiota bacterium
GAGCCCTCGGTTGTGCAGGGCGGAAACGGGGAAAACGGGGAAGCCTAGGGTCTCAAAGGCAATGGCATCGTCGTTCAGGTTGTCGTTGTCCGCCTTGTTGGCGGCAATAAAGACGGGGCGATCGGCCTGGTGGAGCAGGCGGGCGACTTCTTCGTCCATGGGAACCACACCCGCAGTGAGGTCGGTGACAAAGATGATGACGGCGGCGTCTTCGATGGCGATGGCGATCTGTTCGTTGGTTCGGTTGACGATGACATCGTCGTCGGAGCGCGAGTCGATGGTGCCGAGCCCGCCGGTATCAATTAGCTCGAAATATTGCTCATCCCATTCGGTTTCGCAGACCACGCGGTCGCGCGTCACGCCGCACTCCTCATGCACAATGGAGACGCGCCGACCGACGATTCGGTTGAACAGCGCGGACTTCCCGACATTCGGGCGGCCGACAATGGCAATCGTTCTTTTTTTTTCTTCCGTTTTCATGGGCGGGACATTGAAGGGGAAGAAGCCCGTAAAAGCAATCTTTATTGAACTCTCCCGTGACAACCCGTTCAACCCCCATTACGATGCCTTTTGAGCAATGCGGAGTCAATAATTACACGGAGGGGTTCAGATGCAGAAGCGAATGCTGTTTAAGCTGTTAGTTCTGGGGGGCATCTCTGTTTTATTTCTAATTGCGTTGGCCTCCATTGATGGTATCACACAGGAGCGCAAGCAGCGCCTTCTCGAGGTACAAAAAAACATTGCTGAAAGCTATGCTGGACCGCAGCGGATCATCGGCCCCTTTGTGCTGCTGGAATGCCGAGAAACATGGACGGGGAAGCTGTATAATAAGGAGAAAGATCTTTGGTATGAGAAAGAGCAAAGCGCACAACGGCGGATTCAACTGTACCCGGAGGTCTTAACTTATGAAGGGTCCCTTGCTGTACAGGAACGCTACCGGGGGATTTTTAAAGCAAATGTTTTTCAAAACGAGGGGCATTTTTCCGGGTCGATTCGTTTTCCGGAACTGGACTCGTTACGCAAAGAGAGCACGTCACAAATCGAGCTGCTTTCGGCCCGGGTTTGCCTTCTTGTCAGTGATCCGCGCGGTATATCGGAAACGCCCGAGCTCACCTGGAACGACACAACGCTGCCGATTCATCCGGGAAGTGCGTTCCGGGAACACAGAGCCGGCGTACATGCGGAACTTTCCGTGACCAATGTCGTGATGGAGCAAACAGCGGACTTTTCACTACATTTAAACCTCCACGGCATGGAGCGGCTTGAGGTGGTTCCCGTTGGCGCAAACAATCAGATTCGGCTTTCCTCCACATGGCCGCACCCGAGTTTTATTGGCGATTTTCTTGCAACGGATCGGGCGGTTTCCGACAGCGGTTTTCATGCGGAATGGAGTGTAAATGAACTGGCCTGTTCTGCACAGCAGAGTATAGATGCCGGACAGCTCAGCAAGGTACAGCATCTGGGGGTTAATTTGATTGACCCGATTAATCCCTACTCCTTAACAGATCGCGCGTTAAAGTACGGGTTTCTATTCATTTTCATCACGTTCGCTTCCTTTTTTCTATTTGAACTGATCCGGCAGTTAAAAATTCATCCGATTCAATATGGGTTTGTAGGTCTGGCTCAGGCCATATTCTTTTTGTTGCTGTTGAGTCTTTCGGAACACCTTGGGTTTGGCGGGGCCTATCTTGTGGCGGCGTTGGCGACTTTGAGTGCGATCAGTTTTTACCTGTGCGGCATTTTGCGGGGGATCGGACGAGGGTTGTTGTTTGGTGCCATTCTTGCTGTTTTATACGGAGTACTGTATGGCCTGCTGCAATCGGAAGATCACGCGCTAGTTGCCGGAGCGATGCTGTTATTCGCCCTGTTGACCCTTGTAATGGTGCTTACCCGGAAGATTGACTGGTACGCACTGGGCGATAAAACAAAGCCGGAGGTAGCACCGAAGCCGTAGAGACGATGAAAGGATTACACCTGAGTTTGTTGGTTGCACTATTCGCCGGGCTGGGTTCGGCAGAGGAGGGGGCTATGGAAAAAGCGACGTTCGCTGCCGGATGCTTCTGGGGCGTGGAATCGGCCTTTCGAACCATCGACGGCGTGATCGACGCACAGGTCGGTTATATCGGCGGAAAAACCGAAAACCCCACCTACAAAGAGGTTTTCTCCGGCCGCACGGGTCATGCCGAGGCCGTCGAAATCACTTTTGATCCCGCCAAAATTTCCTACGCCCAGCTCGTCGAACTGTTCTGGCGGGTGCATAACCCGACACAGATCAACCGGCAGGGCCCGGATGTCGGATCGCAGTACCGCTCCGCGATTTTTTACCATACGCCGCAACAAAAAGTTGTGGCGGAAAAATCAAAGGCCACGATGGAGGCCTCCGGAAAACACAAAAAGGCAATTGCCACCGAGATTGTGCCCGCCGCGCCGTTTTACCGCGCCGAGGAATACCACCAGCGCTATTTCGAGAAAACCGGCCGTCCCGCCTGCCACTTTTTCACAGACGAGTTCCCTCTGCTTTCAGGCATTGGGAAACAGCTTGCTTTCCCGAAATGACCAGTTAAACTAGTCATTTGAAAAGGGGGTTGTTATGAAAGAAATATCTGTAACAGAATTAAAAGCGCATTGCACGCAGGTGATCCGGGAAGTGGCCGATACGCCCTATACCATCACCAAACGGGGCAAGCCCGTCGCCATCATCACTCCCATTACGAAAACGGATGATAAACGCCCCAAAACCATCGACGAATACATGGGTTCTTTGCGGGGATCGGTCGCACGGTACGGCGATATCATTTCGCCGATTGATGAAGAGTGGGATGCCTGCAAATGAACTACCTACTCGATACACACGTCTGGATTTGGATGA
>JAUXCB010000187.1 GCA_030619095.1 Verrucomicrobiota bacterium
TGCGCTCTTCCCCGTCAAGCTGAACGTTCCCTTCCGCAGGATCCAGATCCGCCAGCGCACGAAGCAGCAACGTCTTGCCGCAGCCCGACGGCCCGGACAGAGCCACGCATTCGCCGTGCGCCACCGAAAAAGAAAAAGGGCCCCCGCAAACCGTGCGAAGACCCTCTGTAACTAGCCGTCCCATAAAACGCCCTCAATTAACCGCAAAAGAACACAAGGAACGCAAAAAACAACATGGAATCTCTTTGCGGTCTCTGCGTTCTTTCGCGGTTAGAATTCTTGGCTCCGTCCCTGTTTGAAATAAAGTTTAGTTCCCGCGCGAATCGCTTCAACACGTCTCACTTCGTCAGAAGTCAGCTTTAAAAAGCTAGCCGTATTCCCAACTTCAAAACCAGCGGCCTTAAGCTTCTCTATCTTTTCCTTTTTCATGACATTCCATTCGCGAACATTAGCGTTCATTCGCGGTTAAAAACTCTCTCTATAAAATCTTGAGTTTGGGCAGGTCCTGAATATCGACCGTTCCGGCAACACGGCCCGCATCATCGACGACAACGAGGTCATCGATGTTTTTCTCTTCGTAGATTTTGAGGATATCGACAGCGAGCTGGTCAGGGGTCAGGGTCACCGGGTTGACAGTCATCACCGAATCAATCAATGCCTCGGTGATGTCGGGGGTATCGATCAGGTGGCGGCGCAGGTCGCCGTCCGTGAAGATGCCGAGCAGTTTTTCGTCCGCGTCCACGATGGCCACGCAACCGGCGCGAGCGCCGGTCATCGCCATCACAGCGTCTTTCACTTTGGCACCGCTCGACACTTTGGCGAGGCGGTCGCCGGTACGCATCACATCGGAAACCTTGAGAAGAAGAGTCCGGCCGATCGCACCGCCGGGATGAAGCTTGGCGTAGTCCTCTTTTTTGAAGCCGCGCGCTTCCAGCAGAACAATCGCCAGCGCATCACCGAGCGCGAGGGTCACTGTTGTGCTAGTGGTCGGGGCCATGCCGAACGGGCAGGCTTCTTTATCGACTGTGATCGGGAGAATCAGGTCGCTCTGTTGTCCCAGCGGACTGGTATCGTCACCGGTCATACCGATGATTTTTACGCCGCGGCGTTTGATTGCGGGCAGCAGCGCGATCAGCTCGTCGGATGCCCCGCTGTAACTCAGCGCCAGCACCACGTCTTTTTCGGCGACTATTCCGAAGTCGCCGTGCATCGCCTCAATCGGGTGCAGCAGCGCGGCCGGGGTTCCCGTACTGTTGAACGTGGCAACCATTTTCTGACCGATATGAAAGTTCTTGCCGACGCCGGTAACGATGACCTTGCCGCCGTTGTCCACCGTCTCGAGTATCCATTCGATCGCTGTGCTGAAGTTGCCGTCAATCTGATCGCGCACTTTTTCCATGCCTGCGATTTCGATGTCCATCACTTCTACCGCGCGTTTCTGTAAATTCATCTTCTCTCCTAATGGGTTCCATCCGGCTTCGCCAAGGCTACGCCGGACAAGAAGGTTGGAAAACCCTACAGGCCTCTGGTAGATTCATCAATCATGAAGATGAGCAACGAGGTACTAACCATTTTTCCGACCGAGCTGGCCAAGCGCCGAACCGAACGCCGATGGGTGCTTGAGGCGGGCGCGATTGACACCTCGCGCCTGACCACCCAGAAAAAGCTGCTGGCTCTCTGTGAACGCGCGGCGCGACAGGCGGGACTACTGACCGGGCGCGTCCCCGGTGAAGCGGAGCTTCGCCTGCTTCTCGATGACGCCGCCGCAAGCGTTCATTTTGTGTCGGGTCAACCCCTCGCCGGCCTATCGTCCGCCGCCCGCGCCGGACTGCTCCGGCAGCTCATCAACACCTTCGCCTTCCTATCTGAAAACGAATCGGCACTCACGCAGTGGCTGCTGGCGCACGAGGAAGACCATAAACTGCATGGCCTCGGCCGACTTCTAGATGCGTGGAATGCGTTGTGTACAAAAATGGACATTGCCGACCGATTCGCCATAAACCGCGCCCTATTGCAATTCATGAAAGAGGGAGAGCTACCGAGCGAGCTGGAGAGCGAGATCCACTTTCGGGCGGTGCGCTGGTTTAACCCATTCGAAGAGCGCTTCGTTGCCGCACTCAAGACGCGGCTCGGGCCGGAGAGGGTCAAAATTTTTCCGGTTCTGCCCGCCGCGCACGCCGAGGCGGCTGAAGAGCGGCTCTGCGCAGTGGTGCGTGGCGAAATGGAGCACGGCAACGAGGAGGAGTGGCAGGTGTGGATGGAGGATTTTGCCGATGCCTTCGAGACGGATGACAGCAACCTCATTGAATCTGAATCCAGCGAACGCGTCTGCTTTTTCACCTCGGCTCATCCGTACGGTGAAATCGAAGATGCTGCGCGGCGCATCGCCCACGAGATTGAAGCCGGAACCGCCCCCGATCAAATTGGGCTGATCCTGCGCGACTTGAGCCCCTACACCGATATCATCCCCGATGTATTTCAGCGCTTCGGTATTCCGTACTATTTCCGCCGCGGAATGCCCGCCGCTGCTCACCCGCCAGTCAAAGCGCTGCTTGCCCTGCTCGCCTTCCCGAAAACCCACTCGCGCGACCGGCTCTGCGACTTGCTACTCATGCCCGGCATCGACTGGCCCGGCGTGGAGGATCGCGAAGCGCTCGTTCAGAAAATCCGGAAAAATGAACCGCCGCGTCTCTTCCGCCTCCCGAGGGAGTTAGCCGGTTTTTTCTCGCGAAAAGAACTCTCTTTTTCTGAACAGACAAACGCATTGATTGAACAACACAACCTGAAACTGCCGGAAGAGGTCCACACCCTCATCCAGGAATTGAACGAAGCCCCCCTTCACTCCCTGCCGACGGAGCGCCTGATCTCTCTTTTTGAGGAGTTGCTCGACAACCGTACGCTCCACGATGAGTTTTCTTCCGAAAACGGCGTCTGGGTCATCAACCCGATGGATGCCGCGGGCCTGTGGTTTGAGTCCGTTTTCGTCGCAGGCATGGACGACCGCACCTTTCCGCAAATTCCGACAGCAGACTCTTTGCTCAACAAAACGGAGCGGAAAATGCTGCGAGCCTTTCTGGAGGAACGCAGGATCCTCTGTCCACGGCTCGCGCTTTCCGAATCCAATGTCGCGCTGATTCAGGAGGAAATCCTCTTCCTAACCGCCATAGGCACAGCAAAAGAACGGCTGACCCTCTCCTATACCCGTATCGATGCCGAGGGCAAGGAGCGCGCCGCAGGCGGGTTTTTCGAGCGGATGATCGGGCTGACCCAACCCCAAGAAGCGGCTTTGGGCGAATCGTTCCACAGCATTCTTCCGCCCGAAGCCATTCGTGCGGAAGATGAGGCTCGGCAAACAAATGCATGGATGTCCCGCAACGTAGACGCGATGTCTCCACATTTGGGGTCAGTCCGTGAATTTAGGAATGTAAGCCATGGTTTATTCCTAAATTCACGGACTGACCCCGAAAATTCCCCTCCTTTGAAGGGGTGCCCGCAGGGCGGGGTGGGTCATATTGCGTCTACAATCCAGCAATGGCTCAAAGACCATCCGGAGTTCAGTGCGACAGCTCTGGAATCGCTAGCGCGCAACCGCTTTGTTTTCTTTCTCGAAAAGGTGCTCGGCATCAAACCGGACCGCACGCACGAGGATCGCACCGACCCGATGGATCGCGGAACCCTCGTCCATGACATTCTCGAAAAGGTCTACATCGCCATCGCCGAACAGAGCGATCTGTATGCCGACAACTCTTCCGGTGCATGGAAAATCGCGCAAAGCGGAGAGATTCCGCTGGCGGTGTTTGATCCGGCCAATGAGAAGGAGATCATCTCTCTGGCGCGCGAAATCGCGGACGAAGAATTTGCCAAAGCCGAACAACGACCCAGCCGCCATTTGGGCCATCCCGCGGTCTGGGAAACCGAAAAGCGCAAACTGCATCAGGTGATCGAAA
>JAUXCB010000087.1 GCA_030619095.1 Verrucomicrobiota bacterium
CGTGGCAAACCAACGCAACCTTTGTAACGGTTGGTAACACCAATTCCATGTTTGTCAGTTCCAACTCGGAACGATGTTTTTGGCGTATTCTCCGAGAAACTGGAATTAGTGAATGATTCGTTTTCGAAACATAACCTTATGTGTTGCCCTCCTTGCGGGGGCAACTGCATCCTATTCGGACATTGTGCATACCCCGACTGATTTTGTTGTGGGGGATGTGTGGATTCCTGCGCCTGAAGAATTGTTCGAGCTGGATTTAGATTCAAACGGAACAATTGATTTCACTTTAGCCGCGGGTATGACTCATTTTTCAGGAATCAGCTCTTCGAACCCAGACGTAAATAAATATCTAATCCTTTCATCTCCGCCCCCCAATATTGGAGGCTCTGTTGCGGCATTAGATTCAGGTTATGTTATCAGTCCAAATAGCGGAGAGGGTACTTCAGAAGAATGGTTTGGTCTGGAAGGCTGGGATCCCTTTATTATTTTACTGAGCACTGGAGAAACAGGCGAGTTTATTGACCATCGTGGCTATGTTGGCTTACAGTTTGAAGCGGAAGACGGAATTCATTATGGATGGTTAGATATAGAGGGGGTACTAACCCGCTCATCCATTAGAATACGTGGCTGGGCATATGAATCCACTCCCGGTGTTGGCATTGTCGCCGGGGCAGTTCCCGAGCCATCTTCAATTGTCCTATTCGCTATTGGTGCATTTGGAGCATGGACTTTGAGAAAAAGAAAAAATGCTAACAACCATTAAGTCCGTTTAGGTAAAGACCGTTGGGGAAAAGTAAAGACATAATTTTCTGAAAGAAAACAGCGTAGCGGTTCAAAAACTCTTCTTCCCGTTGCGCCTTTTCTCTGCGGTTTGTAATCCCGAAGGGTTAAATAAAACCCAAAAACAGGTTTCACCCTGCGAGGGTCTGTGGCTTAATCGCGCTTCATTTTTCAGAAAGGAAAACCGTATGAGCGACCACCCCGAAAAAATAAGCGATGTCCAGATGGATATGGCCAACCTCTACCGCGAAGAAGCCTACACCGATCTCAAAACCGGCGGCATTCGCAAACTGGTTCCGATTAAACTAGACGGGTCCGAAGACCGTGCCCGCGATGCGGTCTATAGCGGCCACACGCAGGTGATGAGCCCGCACGGCCCTGTACCGATCCAGGGTGCGATCGAAGCCAAAACCCTCGAAGAAGCCATTCTCGGCTTCCCGCAGGCGATGGAAGATGCCATGAGCAAAATGGTGGAAGAGGCACAGCAAATGCAACGCGAACAGGCTAATAAGATTGTGACGCCGGACGACCTCAAAAAGGACACCGGCGGAATTATTGTCTAAATGAGCCTTCGGCTCGGTTATTGGTTATTTGTTGTTGGTTATTCGGGCAGGATCTTGATCTTCCTGGTAACAGATAACTGATCACACCTTCTCCGGCTCTTCCTTCTTCTCCTCCTGCAGGTGTTCGGCGAGCAGGTCGTCCATGTGCAGGCCGGTCAGATGCGTCAGCGTTTTGATCAGCGCAATCAGCACCAGAATCATCACCGCCATGCTCGGAAGCATCACGACGATATAGCTCAGCCCCATCATCTTTCCGATTTCAGATGCGTAGGCTTCCGTGCCCGGCTCACTTTTCAGAATCAACATAGCCAATCCGAAGTTTAGTATGGCGGAGAGGAAAAAAGAGGATGCCAACCCCCAGGTCAGCCCGACCAGCCGCTTTTCAAACTTCGCCTCGTTATTCTTCTCGCGCAGTGTGGCGTGCAGAAGCTCCACATTGAAGAGCTTTTCGCTCATCAGGATTTTTTTAATAAGCGGCCAAGGGGTCTTGAGTGAGATGATAATGGCCAGTCCGATGACGAGAGGAATGGCCGCCTCTTTGCATGCCATCCAGATTCTCGGGAGTTCTAAAATGCCAAAGACTCCTGTCAGCAACACGCTAACAATACCGATGATCGACATAAAATCTGCACGATGTTGTTTGATCAGCGTATGGGTTCCATAGACGATCGGAAGAATCAGCGCCACGACCAGCCCCCACATGGGGCCGAGATATTTTTCTTTGCTCAGGTAGGTCAGAATAATAACGGGAATCACCACATTCAGCATAATGCTGACCATCGGGTGCTCTTCTTTGCGCGGCTCTTTGTTCATAGTGCTCCTTATAAAAAGGAGATAGCATAGCAGGATTTTTCTGAAAAAAAACGAAAAAGAAAAAGCATGCCACTGGGTCACGGCTCGACGGTGCGAGAAGGATTTTCTCCTCCACGGAGGTTTCGTGGAGAAAGAATTGTATGGATGCCGTTCTGCTTAAAATGCTCTACTCACTCAACGGAGGAAGAGATGAAAAACCTATGCTTATTGCTCGTCGGCTTCTTGCTTTGTTTCGGTTGCTCCAAATCGGACGAGGAGACGAAGAGAGAAACGCTCGGCAAAGAACTCTCCAATCGGATGAAAGCTCCGATGGAGAAGACACGTTCTATCACTGACAAAATCGGAAAGATGCGTGCTGCCGAATCGCCGGAGTAGAGCCGCATTATTTTGCAGAGGATTTTCAACCCGTGGACAGGTAACGGCGTTTTGACTTGAGCCAGCTTCTTGTTTGGTTCTCCTCAGGAGCGGGAATGACGACATACCCGTTGACTGAATCCCAGATTGCCGCCGGGAAGGTATCGGAACGAACGGAGTGCTTGGTTCACACCAAATTATCCGAGATCCCATCGCCATCCAGATCGCCCACATCCACCGTCAGCGTATCGGGCAAGATCGCAAAAGCTATCGGTGCCTTCCAGGAGCGGATAGAAGGGTTGCATGACGAGGTTGGTCGTGGTGTCGAGCGCGTAGCGGCGTCCCGCCACGGTATGCATGAGGAGATCCAGATCTCTTGCCGGTGTGGTTGCAATTTCTCCGTACAGGAAGGAGTCGGGATCGAGCGGATCGGTGCGGGCCTTCCATTCGGCCCAGTCGTCCATGGTGTCGCCATCGGTTCTCCAGCCCATGTCGTTGTGCTGAAACTCTACCCAGTTGCCGCCATCATCCCCAATCGTGGCGGAATCGAAACTCCCGTTCAACGGTCCGGCTTGCGCGAGGCCAGCCATTCCTAATAGTACGATTGCAGCTATGATTTGTTTTTTCATTCCTATTTCTCCAATAGATGGATTTTTCGACGATTCCGGAATGCTGAATTGTGGTACCCCGTCACCGGTCATCCACCTGCACCGCAGCGAAGAGGTTGTTGCGTGCATTGAGCAGGTGTATCAATACATGAGCTACGTGCATGCCTACCCCGAGCTGGTGGCCGCCTCTGGAGCCACGAGCCAGCTGCTGGACCTGATTCAGCTCGGATGCGCACGTCCCCCATAGGAGGCCGAACGACTGCGGACGGCATCGAGAAAAGCATCGAATTCATGCACAAAAACCTCGCCCTGCAATTTCCGCATGACCAAACGCTGCAAGCAGCGGAGTATTAGACCCAAGCTTCGTAATAAGTTAGGAAATGATCCGATCCCCTTCAAGGCACCACCGGGCACGAGGACCACATCCTTATTGTTTGCAGCGATGGCCTCGGGTGGTTGGAACTCGACGGAACCGAGTGGCCGATCCATAAAAACGAAGCCTTTCTCATTCCAAACAACGAAGAGTCGATCTTTTCTCACCCGTTCGCATCGCTCACTCAAGGAACAGAGGTTTTGCAAGTTCCTCACGTTGTTTAAGGTTTTTCATGGTGGTGAAGAACAACCCTCTCTACTCCATTGATGGAGCAACCTCTCTTTTTCCCCAGGAAAACCTGCCTTTTCCAGGGAAAAAGAAAGACTGGCGGAGAGGGAGGGATTCGAACCCCCGGAACCTTGCGGCTCTCCGGTTTTCAAGACCGGCGCATTCGACCACTCTGCCACCTCTCCAAATGAAAAGGGAATATACGAAGCCAGCGAAGAATAGCAAGAGCTAGAGCGTTTTAAATCAACCCGATCTAGCCACAATATTTCCTGAGCACTGCGGCCAGCCTCTCCTGAGAAACCGGCTTGGAAAGGTAGTCGTCCATTCCGGACTCCATGCACTCCCGCCGATCCTCTTCGAGCGCGTGGGCGGTCATGGCGACAATCGGAATATTGCGGATTTCACCCGCCATCTTCCGGATTTCTCGCGTGGCTTCCAACCCATCCATCACCGGCATTTGGCAGTCCATAAAAATCAGATCAAATTTCCGATCCGCAATCTGCTTGAGCGCCTGTGCGCCGTTGGGTGCCACATAAACCCGGCATCCGAATTTTTTAAGCAGGGCGGTGGCCACCTTCTGGTTCACCAAATTGTCCTCGACCAGAAGAAGGTCCGCTTTGATCTCTGGCATCACATCCGGCAGAGCGGTCTCGGGCGGGTTCTCTTCTTCGCCGGGTGCAACCTCTGCCAGTCTGAGATTAAAATCAAAGCGGGTTCCTCTGCCCTCTGTGCTCTGGACGGAGATGGTGCCTCCCATCAACTCCACAAGCTGCTTGCTGATGGCCAGGCCCAATCCCGCCCCCCCCTGCTTTCGCTTCGAGGAGCTGTCTCCCTGTACGAATTTTTCGAACACCCTTTTCTGCAGGTGAGGCGACATTCCGATCCCGGTGTCCTGCACATCCGAAATCAGATTCCACCCCTCGTCTGTTTTCTCGGCCTGCATCCGAACCTGAATCTGCCCGTCGCTCGTAAACTTGAGTGCGTTTCCGACCAGATTGATCAGAACCTGGCGAATTCGCCCCGCATCGCCCATCATCCGAGCTGGCACACCGGGATGGATCGCCACGGAAAGGTCCACGCCCTTTTTTCCTGCGCGGTCTGCGAACAGAACCACTACTTTTTCAACCGTTTCACGAAGATTGAAAGGTTCTGGCGTCAGGCGGATTTCCCCAGCCTCAATGCGTGAGATATCGAGCAGTTCGTCGATCAGCTCAAGCAAATCCTGCGTCGACTCCATGATAATCTGGGTGTAATCCCGCTGTCCGCTATCGAGGTCTGTATCCTGCAACAGTGTGATCATGCCCATCACGCCATTCATCGGGGTGCGAATTTCATGGCTGATATTGGCGAGGAACTCACTTTTTGATCGACTGGCTCTCTCGGCGGAATCTTTAGCCTTCAGCAGGGCTTCGTTTGCGCACGTAAGCGCTGAGAGATCGACATCAATCACATAGATTTCCCGTGCGCCATGCCGGGTGCGCGTTGCCGACCAGCTGGAGTAGATCGAGACCTCTTGCCCATTGGAATGACGGCGCAAGATCTCCCCCGAGGGAAAGAGTTCTCCTTTTTTCACCCAGGCATCAAACGCGGCAACCACCGTCTCGCACTGCTCAGGCCGCACAATGAGATCTTCTATTCTTCTTCCGATCGCCTCGGTGTTTGAGTAGCCGTACAAATTCTCACTGGCCCGGTTCCAGAAAACCACCTCTCGTTCCGCGTTGTAGCCCTGCACTGCGATGTGCGGGATTTCTTCGAGCAGGACGCTGAGTTGTCTTTCGCTGTGCTCAAGTTCCAGACTTTTACGAATGACCCGCCGCCTCAGGTGAATCTCCCACACCAAGGAACTGATCAACACCACCAGCAGCCCAGCGGCTCCAAACACAAGATACTGAAAATTGATCTCGATCGATTGCGGCCCGAGGGGCCGATATGCCGCCCCGAGTATCGTAATGAAATTTAGACAAGCCATGTGGCAAACTACCTTGGAACCCTAGCCTACGTCAACGAGCGACGCGGTGTAGTCGGCGGGCGGTTCGTAGCCCAGCAGCGTGATGCAAGTGGCCGCCAGATTGGCGACCCCCGCGTCCGCCACACCCGAGAGGCGGGCACCCGACACACCGGCCGGATCGTAGATGATTGCGGGAACCGGGTTCAATGAATGCGCGGTCTTCGGCTTCACGTTGCCCTCGTCGTCGAGTTTGAGCTCGCCGGTTTTCTTGTCGAGCTCGCACATATCATCCGAGTTGCCGTGGTCGGCGGAGCAAACCATGATCCCGCGGGCTTTCTTGAGCGCTTCCATGATCCTGCCCACGCCGTCGTCCACCGCCTCAACCGCGACCTTCACCGCATCGAAAACGCCGGTATGTCCGACCATGTCGCCGTTCGGAAAGTTCAAACGGATGAATTGATATTCCCCGCTCTCGACGGCTGCGACCACGGCATCCGTGACCTCATCGGCCTTCATGCGAGGGGCGTTCTCGAACGGACAGACATCGGAGGGGATTTCCTTCCAGGTTTCGGTTTCAAATTTTCCGGAGTTGTTGCCGTTGAAGAAATAGGTCACGTGACCGAATTTCTGGGTTTCAGAAATGGCGAACTGGCGGATCCCCTCGTTCGAGAGGTATTCGCTCATGGTGCGGTCGATGGCGGGCGGGGTGACGAGATATTTTTCCGGCACACCGAGGTCGCCGTCGTACTGCATCATCCCGGCGTAGAGCACATCCGGCTTCGGGCCGCGTGCGAACTCGGTCAGTTCATCCGCCTCGAAGGCTTTAGTGATTTCAAGAGAACGGTCGCCGCGGAAATTAAAGAAGATCACGCTGTCGCCATCCACAATGGGCCCAACGGGCGTTTCATCGCGAGCAATCACAAAGGCGGGAAGATCCTGATCGAGGATGCCCGGTTTTTCGGAACGGAACGTTTCAA
>JAUXCB010000020.1 GCA_030619095.1 Verrucomicrobiota bacterium
AGGCTGGAACTGCTCAACCACCGGCTGCACGTCGCTCGAAGAGCTTCCTGAACAGGCCAAAAAATATATCCAATGGATTGAAGAGCTGACGGATGTACCGGTCAGCATTCTCTCGGTCGGACCGAAACGCGCCAGCACAGTCACGATGAAAATCTGAAACTCGAAACTTGACCGCCGAAGGCAGAGGCCGTTGCGGAGCAAAGGCAATGAACGAAGTGAGTGGAAAACTTGAAACGTCTCAGCTTGCAAATGTCCCGGAACATGTCGCCATCATTATGGACGGCAACGGGCGTTGGGCGAAGGAGCGCGGGCTTCCCCGGCTGAAAGGTCACGAAGAGGGGGCGCAGTCTGTGCGTGCCGTCCTGCGCGCAGCAAAAAAAGCGCAGGTGAACTATCTGACACTCTACGCCTTCAGCACCGAAAACTGGGTGCGACCGGAGGAGGAGGTGCAGGGGCTGATGAACCTGCTCTCGATCTTTATGGATCGCTATAAAAACGATCTGTTGAAGAACAAAATCCGCCTGCGGGTGATGGGGCAGATTGAACGGCTCCCGCAGAAGGTGCAGAAAAAGCTCGCGAAGCTGATGGAAGAGACCGCGCGGGATTACGAGTACACCCTGATTCTTGCCCTGAGTTACGGCAGCCGTCTGGAGATCGCCGAGGCCGCGAAGGCCATTGCGCGCAAGGCGGCGGCGGGCGAGCTCGATCCAGAAGCCGTTACGGAAGAAACCGTGGCACAGCATCTTTATCTGCCCGATGTCCCCGATCCCGAGCTGATGATCCGCACGAGCGGGGAACTCCGGCTGAGTAATTTTTTGCTTTGGCAGCTCTCCTATGCTGAGCTCTACGTCACAGACACCTATTGGCCCGACTTTCGTGAAGAGCAGTTTTTTCAGGCATTGGAAGCCTTCAATCAGCGGGGCCGACGTTACGGCGGAGTGAAAAATAAATAATGGATAAAAAACGGATTATTCTTGGATTCAGCATCGCGGCGGTGATCATAACCGCGCTGGTATTTGTGCCCGCCGGCCATCCGGTTGCTCTGCTGGTGCTGTTGGCTATCTGCGGACTGGCCATGCGTGAAATCTACGCCCTGATGGCGATGGGCGACATGCCCGCGTCGAAAAAAATGGGAATGACCAGCGGCTTGATCTTTGTGGCCATGACGTGGTGGATTTCCCGGAGCGAAACCCATAGCGATGGCCTCTTGTGGGCCCTGTTGCTGCTCATTCTTCTGATCAACTTTTTCCGGCTTCTCATTGATCATTCCGATGCCCGGCGGGCCATTCGCAACGCTCTGGGGACGCTGTTCGGCTTCGTCTATGTCGCCTTCTTTTGGAGTTTCTTTGTTCGTCTCTACCTGGCTGGCGATCCGGCCCAGCCGATGAAGGTTGCATTTTATCTTCTGCTCGCGGTGAAGTGGGGCGATGCCGGTGCCTACTTCATCGGCTCCAAGTTCGGGAAACACCGCCTGGCCCCTGCGATTTCGCCAAAGAAAAGCTGGGAAGGTCTGTTCGGCGGCATTCTTTTCTCCTGTGTGGTCGGTGTGATTTGGTGGTTCTTGAACGATGGGATGCTTGGTCCGTATCGCTTTCCGTTCCGTCATACAATCATTCTCGGCGTTCTGCTTCCCGTCATTGGCACCTTGGGAGACTTGGTCGAATCGCTCTTTAAGCGCGCGGTGGATGTGAAAGACTCCGGTGCCATCGCGCACGGTATGGGCGGAATGCTCGATATGATCGACAGCCTGTTGTTCACCGCTCCGTTCTTGTACATCTACATCCAATTCATTCTAGCCCGATAGGGCGATAACCGAAATGTGACTTATGTCTGATCTTCTCCTCACCGTGTGGACCTTGTTTTATAGCGTTGTTCTGGCATTTCTTCTGTTCGGAATCACTGTGTTTGTTCACGAATTCGGTCACTTCATCATCGCCCGCAAAAAAGGGCTGGTAGTCCAGACCTTTTCCATCGGGTTCGGTAAAGCGATTTGGAAATGGGAGAAGGACGGAATCGTCTACAAGATCGGCTGGATCCCGTTTGGCGGGTACGTCGCACTCCCGCAACTCGATCCGGACGGAATGGACAAGCTTCAGGGGGCGGAAGAGGGCAGCGTGCCGTTGCCGCAGGTCTCCCCGTGGAAAAAAATCGCCGTGGCTCTCGCCGGACCTGTCGGCAACATCCTTCTTGCCATCCTGCTTGCTCTGGCCATCTGGCTGATCCCCGGCGACGATGCGGGCGCACAGATCCGTCCGCTTGTCAGTGGCGTGGAAACCAACAGTGCGGCGTACGCTTCCGGCCTGCGCCCCGGCGATGAAATCTTTTCCGTCAACGGAACAACCGTGAACAACTGGTATGAATTCAACGTCGAAACTCTGCTGCAAAGCAAGGGGTCGGTCACATTGGGGATTCGTTCCGCCGGAGCCGAAAAAGAGTTAAATGTTCCGGTGGTTGAAGCCGGCGAGACCGCTGGGTTGATCGCAGGAATTAAGCCTGCGATCTCCTGTGTGTTTGGTGTCGTGAATGCCGATACTCCTGCCAGCCGCGCGGGGCTGGAGGCCGGCGACGAAGCCCTCTCATTTAATGGCCTTTCAATTCTCGGGTGGGAGCAATTCACCGAGCTCGTGCAGGCCATGGAGCCCGGCGAAACCGCAGCACTCACCGTCGCGCGCGATGGCGAAGAACGTCAGCTCACCATCGCACCCGAATACAACGAGAAGTATGAGCGGATGATGATCGGTGTGCAGCTCGGCGGCGGAAGCGGTATGCCGTGGATGCTCTACCGCAATCCTGTCGACCAGCTCAAGTACGATGCGCTCGCCATCGTCCGCATCCTTCGGGCGCTCACCTCGCCGGCCGAAGCATCACAGGCAGCCAAAGGGCTCGGCGGCCCCATCGCCATTTTCAGCATGCTGATGCTTTCCATAAAAATGGGGCTGGTCAACACCCTCGGGCTGATCCGGTTTTTGAACATCAACCTGGCCATCCTCAACTTACTGCCCATTCCCGTGCTCGATGGCGGACACATTGTCTTTGCTCTATAGGAGGGTATCACCCGCCGCAAAGTGCATGCCAAGGCGCAGGCCATACTAGTGAACCTCTGCGCCATTCTTCTGATCGGTGCCATGCTCCTGCTCACCGTGAAAGATCTCGATCGGGAACTGCACCTTAAAAAGTTTTTTGGCAAGCTTCTCCCCGCTCGGAGTGAGCAGATTGAAGAAACTGCCCCCGTTGAAGGCGAGTCAAAATGAACCGGTTTCAACGGCGGCGTTTTTTCAGCGGCATCCCGCCCGTACGATCCATCGGCCTGCTGGTTCTGATGGGATTCGCCCTCTTTATTTCATTCCGGATCTTCACACCGCCGACCCGGGTGATTCAGATTCTTTCCGCGCCGGATGGAAGCCGCGAGGCGCGTCTGATAAACGTTTTCTACCATTCCGAGCCCGGCTACAAAATCTCGGTGCGCAGGAAAAAGCTCTGGCAAACCCTTTTCTATTTGGCGGACTATCCTCAGGTTCCCCTTGCGGAACGGGAAAAGGAAGTCCTTCGCTGGAGCGCGGACTCAAAAAAGCTTTTCTTTGAGGTGAATGGGAAACGAGTATGGAGCTACGACTTTCCCGCACAGTCTTCCCGGCTGAAATAGTGGAATGGTGGAATGATGGGTCATAGCGGCTCACCCGGGGGGTTCGCCCACCTCTCCATATTGGCACTCTTCGGTAGGGCGAGGCGTCCCCGCCGAGCTGTTCACTGTGAACTTTCACGGTGAACCGCAACTTATACTGATAAGTTTTGAAGTGGTATGATTGCAAAGGATCTCAGCAATCCAGTAATCCAACATTCCGGTATTCCATTATTCCGCGTCCGTCAGAACGCTATTCATCCAGACTCAGGTCGCCATAAATCTTAATCAGCCCCTTCTCTTCCGATACCTGAAGCTCCCTATCGGGAAAGAGCACGGGCAGTTTTTTTTTCAACCGTTGAAAAACCTGTTCTTTAATTTCCTGCCGAACCTCTGCTGAAACATGTTGAAGTGTCGAGAGGCGGATTTCCACCGTGTAGCCTGGGCCAAGCGTTGAGCCGATTCCGGCTGAAAATGCCGCACCAACATTAAAAAGACCATCCTGTTCAGGGTTCGAGGTGGTGCCGTGTTTTGGCCGGGAAGGGTGGCGTGGCCAGAGTCCCTTGTACTGAGCTTCCAGCTCGTGGTCGATCTCGTCGAACACACCTTTCAACCTCTTTTCCCATGCTCTGGTTTTGTGATGTCTCATTGCGGTTTACAGTTCAGAGGGTTGAAAATAGTTCATCATACAGCTACCGGGCATGGCGCATGGCGCGGCGTGCTTCCATATCCGCAGTTTTCTTTTTGAGTGTATCGCGCTTGTCCACCGTGTCTTTCCCTTTGCATATCGCGATCTCAACTTTCACCTTTCCGCGTGTGAGATAGACCTTGAGCGGGATCAGGGTGAGCCCTTTTTGCTGAATGTTGCTTTGGAGGCGGGTCAGTTCTCTTTTGTGCAGAAGCAGCCGCCGCGGGCGGGTGGGCTCGTGGTTGAACACATTGCCGTGGTCGTAGGGCTGAATCGTCATTTGCAGCAGCTGCGCCTGAGCGTTATCGATGTCCACATACGCTTCGTCGATGCGGACATGACCCTGCCGGATCGATTTCACCTCGGTGCCGCGCAGTTCGATGCCCGCCTCCAGCTTATCCAGAACATGGTAGTCTCGGTACGCCTTCCGGTTGGAGGCGATGGCTCCCGTCGAGTTGCTGGATTTTTTCTTTTTCGAAGCCATAAATAAAAACGCCGGGTCAGGTGACCCGGCCTACAGGAGTTTGTTGTAGGCCGCGTGACCACACGCGGCGCTCCTTGTTCGTTAGAGAACCACAGCCGGGCCGTCGTTCTTCGCCGGGGTGCCGACGTCTCCGAAAATATCGTCAGGCGGTTCAACGCCCATTTCAACGGTCAGTTTGCCTTCGACGATCTCTTTGAGGACGATGTCGTGGTGATCCTGTTCCGGGAAGTCGCGCTTAACCATTGGGCGCGCACCCCGGATAAGTTGGCGGGTACGATAGGAAACGAGATTCACCAGTACCGGAATCGTACCGATCTTTTCCTGGGCTTTGGTCAGATATTCAAAGTTCATACGTTTTGGCCTCTTTTAGCTATAAAAACGGGAGACTATACCCGTCCCGCTTCCGGTCGTCAATGGGGACTTTACGTGGATTTCGGGTGAGAAAAAGCCCCGCCTGCGCAATGCAGACAGGGCTTTCGGTTCGGTGAAGAACGACAGACTTACATCATGCCGCCCATACCGCCCATTCCACCCATATCGGGCATGGCCGGAGCATCCTTTTCAGGAAGGTCGGTGATCATGCACTCGGTCGTCAGAAGCAGACCGGCAATGCTGGCCGCGTTCTGCAGAGCCGTGCGCGTCACTTTGGTCGGGTCGATGATACCCGCAGCGACCATGTCCACATATTCGCCCGTGGCGACATCATACCCGGAGGTCTGTTTGGACTTCCTGACTTGCTGCACAACCAACGCGCCTTCGATTCCGGCGTTGCTGACCAGCTGACGAAGCGGAGATTCGCAGGCTTTACGAACAATTTCGGCACCAACGGCTTCGTCGCCTTCGAGCGTGAGTTTATCGAGGGCTTTTTGCGCACGGATGAGGGCGACGCCTCCGCCGGGAACGATTCCTTCTTCAACGGCGGCTCGAGTGGCGTGCAGCGCGTCGTCAACGCGATCCTTCTTCTCTTTCATTTCGGACTCCGTCGCCGCGCCGATGTTCAGCACCGCTACACCGCCGCCGAGCTTCGCCTGGCGTTCCTGCAGTTTTTCGCGGTCGTAGTCGGAGGTGGTATCTTCAATCTGGCGTTTGATCTGGTCAACGCGCGCATTGATGTCTGCCTTCTTGCCCGCACCATCCACAATGACGGTTTCGTCTTTGCTTACGGTGACGCGCTTGGCGGTTCCGAGGTCTTCGAGCGTAACGCTTTCGAGTGTAATGCCGAGGTCTTCAGTGATGAATTTACCGTTCGTCAGAATGGCAATATCTTCCATCATCGCTTTGCGGCGGTCGCCAAAGCCCGGGGCTTTGATGGCGCAGACGTTGAGCGTGCCGCGCAGTTTGTTCACCACGAGTGTCGCGAGGGCTTCCCCTTCAATGTCTTCGGCGATGATCATGAACGGCTTGCTGGTTTTTGCCACGTTCTGGAGCAGCGGAAGCATATCCTGCAGGTTCGAGATCTTTTTCTCGAAGAGCAGAATATAGGGGTCTTCCATCGACACTTCCATCGATTCGGCATTCGTTACGAAGTAGGGAGAGAGGTATCCCTTGTCGAAGAGCATGCCTTCTTTCACTTCGAGACTGGTGTCGATCGATTTAGATTCTTCGATCGTGATCGGGCCATCTTCACCAACCGCAGCCATCGCATCCGCGATGATTTTGCCGATTTCTTCGTCGCCGTTGGCGGAAATGGTTCCGACCTGTGCGATTTCCTCGTTCGATTTTACCTTCTTGCTGAGCTTTTCGAGGGAGGCAACTAAAGCGGCAGTCGCTTTGTCGATTCCGCGCTTGAGGCTCATCGGGTTGGCGCCGGCCGTTACGTTCTTGATTCCCTCGCGATAAATCGCTTCAGCCAGAACGGTCGCGGTTGTGGTTCCATCACCGGCAATGTCGCTGGTTTTGCTCGCCACTTCACGAACCATCTGTGCACCCATGTTTTCGAACGCATCTTCGAGTTCAATCTCTTTCGCCACCGACACACCGTCTTTGGTGACTGTTGGGGAGCCGAATTTCTTGTCGATAATCACATTGCGGCCTTTCGGGCCGAGGGTGATGGCGACCGCCTGCGTCAGCTTTTCCACGCCCTTGAGCATGGCGCTGCGCGCCTCCACATCAAATTTCAATTGTTTAGCCATAATTTCTTTTCTCCTTATTGGAGAAAGAGTTGTTGGTTGTTTGTTGCTGGGTTGTCAGGGGCTCCTGAATAAACACTCAAACTTCCGTCAATTCTTCCTCTTTGATTAGTTAAATTTTGTTCAATTCATTCTGTAGTTCTCAGCCATTCCTCAACAACTGACAACGATCAACGTAACAACTCATTTTAGCCGATAACAGCTAATATGTCTTCTTCGCGCATGATCTGATATTCCTTGCCGCCCATTTTGACTTCGGTTCCGCCGTATTTTGGCATCAACACCAAGTCGCCTTTTTTAACGTTGAAAGGAATGACCTTTCCATCGTCGTCCAGTTTGCCGGTTCCCAGCGCAATCACGGTTCCTTCTTGCGGCTTTTCTTTGGCCGAGTCGGGAATAATGATTCCGCCCTTGAGTACTTCGCCCTCTTTGAGCGGTTCGACCAATACGCGGTCGCCTAGTGGTTTAATCTTCATGGATGTTACTCCTCCTTCTTGGGGTTATCTTCTGGCAGAACTCTTCTGCCGCTTTTAATTCAAATTAAATGGAATGCCATTCCCTTCAAAATTCGACATTCGTTGCCATTCCCGTTGGTCATTGCTTTCGTTTTACTCAAGCCTGTCTCCACTTCGTTCCGGCTGTTCGATATTTTGCGGTTCTAATCCTTCTTCTCCTCGTCGTCTTCCATGGTGTAGTCCGCATCGACCACGTCGCCGTCGGCCTTCTTTTCGCCGGGAGCTTGTTCTGCGCCTTCGGCGTCGGGAGCCTGTTCGGCTTCCGCTTCGGCCTGTGCCTTGGCGTACATTTCGGTCGCCGCCGCCTGCATCGCTTCGTTCAGCTTTTCCATCGCCGCTTTGATCTGATCGTCGTCGTCGCTCTTCAGTGCTTCCTTGACCGGCTCAATCGTCGCTTCAACTTCGGACTTCTTGTCGCCGTCAATTTTGTCGCCGTTTTCCTTTAGGAATTTTTCGGTCTGGAAAACCGCCTGATCGGCGGAGTTGCGCAGATCGATCTTTTCTTTCGCGGCTTCGTCTTCCGAGGCGTGGGCTTCGGCATCTTTCACCATCTGGTCGACTTCGTCGTCCGACAGGCCGCTCGATGCGGTAATGGTGATGTGCTGCTCTTTACCGGTTCCGAGATCCTTGGCTTTCACGCTCAGGATTCCGTTGGCATCGATATCGAAGGTCACTTCAATCTGCGGAACGCCGCGCGGGGCAGGGGGGACACCGTCGAGCTGGAAATGCCCGATCGTCTTATTGTCCTTCGACATTTTGCGCTCACCCTGCAGTACGTGGATGTCTACGGCGGGCTGGTTGTCAGCGGCCGTCGAGAACACCTCGCTCTTCTTCGTCGGGATCGTCGTGTTGCGTTCGATCAGCGGGGTGGAGATTCCACCGAGCGTTTCAATGCCGAGCGAAAGCGGGGTCACGTCGAGAAGAACCACGTTCTGGTTCACGTCGCCCGAGAGGATACCGCCCTGAATTGCGGCGCCGGAGGCGACCACTTCGTCGGGGTTCACGCCCTTGTGGGGATCCTGCCCGAAGTATTCCTTCACAATCTCCTGAACGCGCGGGATGCGGGTCGATCCACCGACCAGAATCACTTCGTGAATATCGCCGGAAGAAACCTTCGCATCACTCATACAGTCCTGAATCGGTTTTTTGGTTCGGTCGACGAGGTGGTCGACGAGCTGCTCAAACTTCGCACGGGTTAAAGACGTGTTCATATGTTTCGGGCCGCTCGCGTCGGCGGTCACAAACGGCAGGTTAATGTCGGTGGCCTGCGAGCTGGAGAGCTCACACTTCGCTTTTTCCGCCGCTTCTTTCAGGCGCTGAAGCGCCATGGGGTCTTTGGACAGATCGACGCCCTGGTCTTTTTTGAATTCTTCGACGAGCCAGTCGATAATCGCCTGATCAAAGTCGTCTCCACCGAGATGGCCGTCACCGTTCGATGCGTTCACTTCAAAGAACCCGTTGTCGATGTCGAGAATGGAAACGTCGAAGGTTCCGCCCCCGAGGTCGTAGACCACCACTTTTTCTTCGTTCTTTTTTTCGATCCCGTAGGCGAGGGTGGCCGCGGTCGGCTCGTTGACGATTCGCAGAACCTCAAGACCAGCAATCTTACCGGCGTCTTTGGTTGCCTGGCGCTGCGAGTCGTTGAAGTAGGCCGGAACCGTGATCACCGATTGCGTGATGGTTTCTCCAGCGTACGCTTCCGCATCCGCTTTCATCTTCTGCAGAATCATTGCGGAGATTTCCGGCGGCGCGTAGGTTTTATTGCCGACTTCAATCGCGGCATCGCCGTTTTTGGCCTTCACTACTTTGTAGGGGACCAGATCGATTTCATGCGCCACCTCTTCGAACTTGCGGCCCATGAAACGCTTCACCGAGAAAATCGTATTCGTCGGATTGGTTACCGCCTGACGTTTCGCGGCCTGACCGACCAGACGCTCGCCGTCCTTTGTAAACGCTACCACCGATGGGGTCGTCCGACCGCCCTCAGCGTTGGGGATCACGGTGGACTCGCCACCTTCCATAATCGCCATACAGGAATTGGTTGTCCCGAGGTCGATTCCTAAAACTTTTGATTTTGTAGCCATTGTCTGTTCCTTTCGTTTTTTCTGCCTTCGGCAGATCCGCTGGTGGCGGAAAATCTAAATTGTCGAATTCGACTCCATAGGAAGCACCAACCGTGCCAGAGGATAGTTGAAAGTCGTTAGGTGTTAAGTATTAGGTGGTTGCGTAAAAAATACCTTTCCGGGCCTTGGAACTTTTCTGACACATCCTGTCCCACCCGTCCGCGCAAGTGCGCCAAAATGACGCACATTGACCGAGGGAGAGGAAGTTTATCCGCCCCGAAGCCTTGGGGTCTTCGACAGATTACGCAGATTTACGTTGTTACCCCGAGACTTCGGGGCAGATGGGGGAAATTGTTGGCCGCGAAAAAGCGCAGAAAACGCAAAATCCCCGCCGCCGAACGGGTGGATCAGGAAATTCAGCGTCACATCCCCGCTTGAAAATCAGCAGATTCTAAAACTCACTTGCTTATGCCGTCCACTTTTCTCCATCTTTATGGATTTCAACGTTTTGGAAAAGGTCGGGGTAGCGGCCGGGTTCAAAGCTGTGAATTGGAACGATCTTTCGTGGTTTTAAGGCCTTTGCTAGTTTTTGCAGGTCGGCAGGGCCCGCATGTCCTGATGTGTGAATGCTGTGTTTTGGAATGTTGTTTTGTTCGAGCCAAGGCTTAAGTTCGTTGAGGGAATTCCGCTCCCAGTAGCCTTCCCATTGTGAATAGATGTATGAGGCCCCCGTCAGACAGCCATCTATTTCTAAATCCCGGCAGTACAGGGGACGAAAAAGCACCGTGTATTTTCCGGGGTTTTTCTGAATAGACTCTATAAATATCCGGTTTGCAGAGTGTTCTTTTAGCAGATCAAACCAGCTGTTTTTTTTGACCATCACGCGTTGTGATTGCGGCAGGAATAGTGCCACACCATCCCAACTGGATTGCGGCAGGTTCGGGTTTGCGGTCGCTTTAAGAATAGCGGCGGCATAAAGGTCGATAATCATCGTGCGGCCTGTTTTCTTGCAGGCTCTGAATGTAGAAACAATGCGATCAATGTTCTGAGCTGAGCTGTGAATCAGGGTCAGGCCTTTTGTCTCTGAAAAGACCTTTTTCATTCGATCCTCGATTTCATCCTCGGTTGGGTAGCTTTCATGAGCCTGAAGCCGGCCGATTGAACTTCCTTCTAGAAGAAGTATGTCGATGTCTTCGGGCGGGCTTTTCAGTGCCCCTTTAAACAGGGAGCTTTTTCGACCATGGGCTCGGAAATCGCCGCTGTAAAAAATCTTTTTTCCGTCGGCCTCAATCAGAAGGGCATAGGAATCATACGCCGAGTGATCAACCAAGTAGGGGGTGACGATGAAAGGACCAATCTGTATTGTTTTCTTGTGTTCGAAATCCCACCCGTCGGCGGGGGGCGGAAGCCGGTCGCGCATAAAAGGGGCGGCTGCGGTAAGTATTCGGCGTGCTGCGGCACCCATGCCCGTCTTAATTTGGGGAGCGACTTGCGAAAGCAATCCGAAGTGATCTTGGTGAGGGTGGGAGATGAGAATGCCCAGCAGTGACGAATCGTTGCCATCCAGCCCCGCAATGTCGGGCAGGTATTGGGCGGGATCGCCTTCCGCATTCAGCGG
>JAUXCB010000169.1 GCA_030619095.1 Verrucomicrobiota bacterium
CAGATGTCAGGGTGGACGATCGTGCCGTTGCATAAAAATGTCCAGCATGCGTTTGTTCATAGACATTCGATATCGTGCTTATTTCATAGGCCAGATTGCTGACGGCAGTCGCCCCTTTGTTCTCCAACTGAACCAGCGCATCATTCCAAAACGGCATCGGAAAATAACAGTAGTACGCATTCGAACTACTCATCCCGATGGGGAGCGAGCGAACTTCATGCTCACCAAACCCCGTCCCGAAAAACTGACCGAGCGGGGCATAGACCTGCGGCTCGAGCGCACCATCCCACGTCATTCGAACCCAAATGTTCGCTAAAAGATTAGTCGTTGCGACCTCCGGATCGATCTTCAGAACCGAAATCGTACCGGCTTCAGACCGCATCAAAAGATTCGTCATTCCCACCGGCGGAATATCGACGACTCCCTGAACAATCAAAGTTGTCTCATCAACCATTTTTGGATCGGCTCCCACCGAAGTCCACATCGATGTTACATGCGAAAGGTCTTCGGTACCTGTCCACGTTTTCACACCATCGGTTGAATCCAAACAATGGTAGGTAAAATTGTAATAAAACGGACGCTGAACACCGGACACCGTAATTTTACACCGCCGCTGATAGGGCAACGAAACATAATTAAAATAGCCGCCGCTCGAGACATCCTCATCGCCCGTTAGAGGAAAAATAAACGGGGCATTCGTTCCGGAAAAGAAAACACCTAGCGTGGTGTCGATTCGAGGTGTCGTCTCATCGTCAAAATAAATCCGAAATCGATTGGTGGAATTTCCGCTACTTTGACTGAACGTCGCCCACATTCTATAGATGCAACCCGCTCCTTTCTCATCCAAAAGAACGTACTCGCCGTTCTCGTCCTGATATAAATAGGAATAGGTTCCGAACCATCCATCACTGTTTTCGCCAGATCGGTCGTGCGTAGAAACCTGCATTGCCCGCGTTCCTTCCAAAAGCTCCGGCAGACGATCCACCCGTTCCGTTCGATCCACGCCGCACAGCCGCTCCGCACAAAGCTTTCCGGCGCAAAAGATCGCGATTAAAACTAAAATCAAACCCTTCATCTTCCACTCACCCGTTGCCTAAGGATGCGAAAATAGAAAAGTGGAAGTCCGACGACGTAGCGCTTGAACTGTTTGCGCGGTGCGGTCACGAGGCGGGCGAGCCACTCAAGTCCGTGCTGTGTCATCCAGCGCGGTGCGCGGTGCTCAGCCCCCGTATACCAGCGGAACAATGCGCCGGTTGCAATGATGACACCTTTCCCGAGTCTTTTCTTCGCCTGCCAGGCCCACTTCTCCTGGCGCGGCATTCCCATGCCGGTCAGGATGATATCCGGCCTACGTCTCACGATTTCATTGGCGAGCTGAGAAGCCGCATCCCCCTCCAGGTCAAAAAAACCCTGCCGCTGCCCGACTACTCTCAAAAAAGGATGCCGGCTCTGAGCTGTCTTTGCAAACTGATGAACCACCGCATCGGTATCGCCGAGAAAGTAAACCGTATAGCGCTTGCGTGCACAGAGCCGAAACAGATCATCAATCCAGTCCGGCGGGGTGAGCCGCTGGCCGAGTTTCTGGCCGAGCAGGCGGGCAGCAAGCTTCACGCCGAAACCATCACAGAAAACCACCTCAGATGTGTTGAGGATTTTGAGAAATTCCGGATCGGAAAAGGCGAGATTGCAGGCATGGACATTGGCATTATTCACCAGCGAAACCCTCGGAGCCATTGCCAGCTCATCTATTTTTCCTAGAAGCGCCGCCCGATCAATTACATCCACCGAAACACCGAGTATGTTAACTTTTTCCATTGCTGAATTCATCCAAATGGTTTGCCAAAGCGTTTGCAGAACGCGCCGCACAGTATGTATTAAAATCATAGTGGCCCGCGCGAACATTCTCAATGGCGAGGCGCACAGAGTCCGGCATAGCTCCCGGGCTTTCAAAAACTTCGCCGACCGGAACCGGCGAAAGAAGCTGATGGCGGATGAGAGGAAAGTCGGGAGCCACAATCGCAGTTCCGCAGGCGGCGGCATCAGCGAGCGGGCCCGAAACTCTGTAACGGTAACGGTCAGCCGCCCCGTTCTGTACCAGCACGTCGCATTCGATGAGTAGCTGGCGGTAGTCCGCATCCGCAGCCGTATTCACGACTCGTATCCCATCCGGCACCCCGTTGAGCTCTTCCGGATTGGGAACCCCCAAGACCATCTGACAGTCGGGAAAATGATCCGCTAACAGGCGCAACAACTCCTCCATCCCTTTTTCAGGGCGGTAATAGCCGACAACCCCAATCACCGGCAAATCCGTTTGGATACCCTGAGCACTCTGTTCGGGAACCGGATGCGGCAAAACCAGATTTTGTTCCGACGGAATATTAAATGCAGAGAGCCCCTCCAGCTCCTCTGTTTCGAAAAGAGTCCAGCGCGCACCCAGCCTGGTTAGCACAAAAAGCCCCGCCCGCTCCAGAGTGCTGCGCACGACCCATTGAAGATTGTGGTGAATGACAAAGAACAGCCTCTGCCGAAACGGCCAAAGAAAGGGGAACACCAGCAAAAGGGGAAGCGTTGAGAACTCGCGGATCAGAATATGGGCGCGGGATGCATTTCTCCAGCAGCGAAAAACAAGCGTAATATGACGAAGCAAAATCCGAAACTTCCAGACAACGGTTCCTTCGCACCCCCACCCGACCAGCGGATTGGGAATACAGACCCATTCGGTTCCTGCCAACCCGCAGGCCTTTTCCAGCGGACGCAAGGATTGATGATATTCGTCAACTGTCATTACAAACCGTATTCAAAATGATCTCAGCAAATACATCAAGCCGGGAGCACTCTGCAAACGTGCGTTGCTTTACAGGGTCTTCGGGAATCAATTCAGCCACTGCTTCAGCCAAAGCCCCGGGCGTAATTACGGTCGTCTTCCCCAGCCCATGCTCCCGAATCAACCGCCCGAGGAGCCCCCCTTTCGGCCCGAGAACCGGCTTGCCGGCTTTGGCGGACAAGGCGAGAATTCCACTTGAATATTCCGGACGCGTGTACGGCATCAACACAACGTCCGACTGCTCAAAAAATGCCATCATTCGTTCGTCGGAAATAAAATTCTCTTCCACGCACAACATCACATCGGAGCGGAACGAGCGCAACTGGCCACACGCCTGCTGAAAATCGTGCTGATAAGCCGGCTCCGGCGCGCCGCAAAAAACGAAGGCACCCTGAGCGGCAACATCTGAGCCGATTTTCCGCAACGCCTTGAGCAACACATCCGCTCCCTTCCGGCGGGAAATCGACCCGAAAAAAAGAAAAATCTTTCGCTCGGCTGGAATGTTAAAATAGTCCCGAAGGCTGAAGCCCCCCTCTACGGCGGTCTCAGGAGCAGGATCCGGAATAGCGACAAACCGTGTTTGAGCCCCCTCAAACCATTTCGTCAAATAGCGGCAGCTCTTTTCTCCATTCAACAGGAAGAGGTTTTGAACGGGCGCACGCCAAAGAAGCATGCGGGTTTTCCAATGTTTGTAAAAAAACTTCAGGCCCCGTGGCAACTCGGGATACTGCACAAAAAGAATGGCCGAAAGCGGAACAGGAGAGCCGAACAAAGCTAAAGGAAGCTCTAAATGAGTCAGCTCCAAAATCAACGCATGATCCGGTGCATATTCGCGGCAGGCCTGGCGGAACAAGCGGTACAAAAGCATCTGTTTTGTCCATCGTCCGGCAGAGGCTATTTTCCGCGCGACTGAAGCCTCCACATTATCCGCTGTAAAACAGACAAGACGGCAGTTGGAATACTCCGGCGACGCCTCAGAAATCCAGCGAATAAAATTGGCGCGATGCCCGCCGGATTGAGGTTCAAAAATTAAGATTGTCTTCATCTCGGCTTTAAGACGGGCAAGGGCTCCCATGTAATGAATGAAGCCATTCTCCTTTTATACCGCCCGAGAGAGCGATAGTGCAGAACGTCATACACCTTTTGGTGTTGGGGAAAACGTTGGTTGGCCCGATGCAACGAGTTTTGTTCTGGAACGATTCCGATATTGTCCTGCGCCAACAATCGAGTCCGGACTCCTTCAGGATCAGCAATCGTAATGGGTTTAGAGGCCTCGACCAGTGCCAAAACCATTTTTACGGTTTCTGCCAAACGAGAGGAAGAGGCTCCGCAAAGCTCAATCTGATATCCGTCCGTCCGCCCATGCGGCGGGCG
>JAUXCB010000065.1 GCA_030619095.1 Verrucomicrobiota bacterium
AGAACAACTGCGTCGGCTCCGCATCCACATTGTAATCCATTGGCGTAGCGTAAATATCGGTAATCTTTTGATAGAAATTCCGTTCACTGGCTCGAATCTCACGAATATCAGCCAAGAGAGTGTCGAAATACTTTTGACTAAAAAACGCTCCATTTTTTAAGCGTTCCTTATCCAGCACATAGCCCCGGATCGCGAAATCGCGCAACACCCCTGCCGCCCATTGACGAAACTGAACCGCGCGGGTCGAGTTCACTCGAAATCCGACAGCAATAATCGCATCTAGATTGTAGTGTTCGATATCACGAGCAACCTCCCGTGATCCTTCCAAACGAACTATCCGGAAATTCCGGATAGTTGCCGAGCGGGACTGCTCCCTCACTTGATAAATATTACCGAGATGTTCACTGATCGTTCGTACATCCACCTCAAACAGCTCTGCCATCAGCTTTTGAGTCAGCCAGACGGTTTCGTCCTCCACCCGCACCTCGACACCGTCCCCTCCGGCCTGACGGGTAAAAATCAAAAACTCGGCGGTGCTGTTTCGTATCTTCAATTCATGCTCACTCATCATTCACCTCTCAACCAACCTCATTTTTTGACCGCGACCGCCGAAGGCAGAGGCTGGCGCTATTGCGACGGCAACGAGCGAAGCGAGAGTCAATCACGCAAATGACCGTGAAAAACAACACCCATACCCCAATCCCATGAACTCTCCCCCATCCTCAATGTCTAATATTCAGACTCTGACCCCGCTATCACGGGGAATTCCGATCGTGCGTGGTTCCAGCGCTGGTTTCGCCGCCTCTTTTTTCACCTTCCAAAACATAGATCCAATGTTTCACAAAATCATCATCCGACGCAAGACCGCAATATCGGGTCTTCCGGGGCTATTTGCCGCCCTATCACGCCTTGTTATGGGTTGACTTTCTAAACCAACTCTACGTCTTTTGGGTTGACTTTCTAAAACAAGCGGGTACGTTACTGTTTGAAAAAGGAGGTTTTTATATGAAACGAAGTGCTGAAAAAGAATTACTAGACTGGAAAAACTCTACACGTCGAAAGCCTCTGGTTATTCGCGGTGCCCGTCAGGTTGGTAAAACATGGGTGATTGAAAATTTTTTGGCCAAAGAATTTGAGTTTTTTGTGAAAGTCGATTTTGAAAAGAATCGTGACTTGCATCGTCTTTTTGATGAAAACCTTGATCCGAAAAGAATACTCAGCCTATTAGAGGTTAGCTTCGGGCGCATCCTTCCTGGAAAAACGCTTCTTTTTTTCGACGAGATTCAAGCCTGTCCGCGTGCGATTATGGCTCTTCGATATTTTTATGAAGACATCCCGGATCTTCACATTGTCGCTGCGGGATCTCTTCTTGAATTCGCCTTTGGAGAAATTTCCGTTCCCGTCGGGCGACTGCAATATCTACACCTGTATCCAATGACCTTCTTTGAGATGCTGAGCGCAACCGGAAAAGAGAGGATGGCGAAACTCACACAAGACGATCCCTCATCCATTCCACAGATCACGCACGAGCAAATTCTTAAGGAGTTAAGACTCTATTTTTTCATCGGCGGAATGCCGGAATGCGTAAAAGTCTGGCGCGATACATCATCGTTGGAAGAGGTCTCTCACGTTCAATCTGAAATCATTGAGTCCTACCGGGATGATTTCTCGAAATACACACCCAAAACCGATCCTGTCTGTCTCAACGCCGTTCTTTTAAGCACAGCAAAACGTGTAGGAGCGCAGTTGAAATACACTCGCCTCAATGAGGCTCATAGCGGCCCAACGAACCGCAAAGCATTCGATCTTCTAACCAAGGCGCGGGTTCTGCATAAAATTTCGGCCTGTAATCCGTCGGGACTGCCGCTCGGAGCCACAGCAAACCCCGGGCGTTTCAAAGCCGCACTTCTCGACATCGGGATCATGCAGCGCATCTGTCGTGTTCCAGTTGACGAGGAAATTCATCAAGACAACTTACTGTCCATTTACAATGGGAAACTGGCGGAGCAGTTTATCGCTCAGGAGTTGCTGGCTAACGGAAGTGACCCTCTTTATTATTGGGCTCGCGCCACACGCGGTAGTAATGCCGAGGTGGACTATCTCGTCGTCCGAAACGGAACGATCTACCCTGTGGAAGTTAAATCGGGCGCTGCGGGTTCATTACGTAGCCTCCATCTCATGTTGAAAACCTATAGCAACTGCCCGGAAGGTCTGGTTTTCTCATCACGACCCTTTGCACGGCTTCCCGAACAAAAATTAACCTTTCTTCCGCTTTACACCGCCGCCGCCCAAACAAAGTAAAACCACGCCCTCTTTCAACAGGCAATTCGCTCATGCTCATTCGCCACAGGCGAACGGCTACAAAGCTTGCAGCAATCGCTCTGTGAGCGACTTTTTTGTCAGGAATCAAAACGCGCCCCCCCTGCCCCAACTTTTCCAAGGGTTGGAATATTTCACACAAAACCACGATAAAAGAAAAACGGCAGAATCATGTACAACAAAATGATTTCCAAGAGAATTTGCTCTTTGTCATTTTGCTTTAAATTATTCCGCCGCCTCTTTTCGAAACTCGTGGTGTCCGGGGTTTGGAAAAACAAGCCGCAAATTTTCCAAAAACATTGGAAAACGCAACTATTCTTTTAGAGGCATTGAAGCCTGCCTTTGTTCAAGAAAGGCGGCTAATGAGCGCTTGGCATCTTCCATTCCCGATCTGAGAGCCCGGCGATTGCACTGCACGAAGCGGGACACGCCAAGGATTTTCCCAGGCAGAAATATCGGGGACTGGCTTTTCTTTCCGTGGAACTATGCCGCCATGGCCGACGGCGTGATCCCTTCAAAAGCAAAAGTACTCCAAGTAAAATAGAAGTAAAATGTAGGGTTTTATACAAGATCATTCACTCTGGTAGCGACTGGTTCGTTCGGACTCGGCAATCTTCCAGATGAGGGCGACGCCGAGGATGTGGTTGTTTTCGGTTTTGACGAGCGGGCTGTCGGCATAGACTGTGCCGGAGAGGTTGTCCCAGCGGTAATAGGCACCCAGGGACCAGCGGTCGTTCAGCTTTTTAACGGCGTTGGCCGAGATGCTGAATCCGGAGTAGCCGCCTTTAGAATGATATGCGGGGCGGTTCGGCAGGACATCGGCAGAGCCCACGTCATAGAAGGTGGCGTGGAAGTCGCGGTTGGCAAAATCGACCCCGGCATTGAGCCCGAGCTTTATATTTTGATCTTTCAGCCATGTGTAGTTTCGATAGATCAGTTTGACGTTGCCGTGAATCCCCCGGCAGGCCACGCCAAAGTCATCGGTGACGACGGAAATCGCCGCACGTACCCCCGCTTTGAGATAGAGCGGGTTTTCAGCATTCTGTTCCCGGATGAAAACTTTCACACCCGGCCCGACCTCCAGAATGGCCCCGATTTCCGGCATGCCGCGCCGCGCTTTGTTGTCCTCATCGACCGGCGGACTGCCGGCAAAGGAAAGCGACGTTTCGATGCGCTCGTTTTGCCAGAAAATCCCTTTCAGCCCTTCGCGGTTGGCACGAATGATTTCCCCTCGGTAGATAAGATATGGAAGCGGCAGGACATAGACCTTATGCTCATCGGAACCGCGGTAGTGCGGAAAGCGCGCCGCCCCGTTGAACATCCCGAATTCCCAGAGAGGTTTTTCTTTGGATATATCCTCCTGAGAAAATCCCGCAAGGGATAGTCCGGTCATCCACAAAATCAGTAGTTTTTTCATCTAATTGCAAACATCATTCAACCAGTCACTGCCGCCTTCAGAAATGATGAATAAAACACCTAAAACAACCACCCCGCAGGATGCAGTCGCCGCGGCATCTACAGCAAGCGTAACGGGAGTGCCCAGTGCCCGATAGGTGTAGTCCATGAGTTTTTCTCTATCCGACTTTTTGATGACATATCCATTATGTTTCTCCGTTGAGTATCGCGTATATTCCACGCCTCTCGCCTTTAACTCTGCCTCGGTGATTTCCTCTGCATCAATCCAAACGGTTCGATCCGGATCGGTGTCCTGCCACAGCTTGGTTGTGCAATTTGTACAGCCGGACAGCGAAACGGCCAGAACACACAGGATCAAATTACATAACACCTTTCTCATAAGACTTCCTTTCTACTTCATTGTATTGCAAACCAAAGCGGCGTTGATGCCGCCGAAGGCGGAACTGTTTTTCATTTCAACTCCTTTTGTGCGTTTAATTGCTATGAACATCTCTGTGTATTTCCGGATGACCGACTCCCGATCAACGTCTTTCCTAATTACAAACCTCATTCATCCAGTTACCCCCATCCATGCTAAGAGATAAAACAGCACAAATCACAACGACACCTGCGGTGGTCGTTACTGCATCGGCCACCAGAGTGACTGGGGTTCCCAATACTCGATATGTATAATTTTTAAACTTTTCTCTGTCCGATTTTCCAACCAAAAACCCGTCCCGGCTCTTGGTTGAATATTTACTGTAAGGCACGCCTCTCTGCTTCAATTCAGCCTCTGTGATTTCATCTGCATTAATCCAAACTTTGTACTCTGAATTTGTATCATCCCATAATTTCTCTGTGGTACAACCGAACTGCGAGACCGCCAAGCCCCCTGCCAGAAAAACAGATACCCACCTTTTCATAATGTACTCCTTTCGATCAGGTTGTTTTTCAGCGGCAAGAAGTTGTTTCATGGCATTCCCCTTGCTTCACCTCTGCCCGTATTCTATGCCGAGCCAGGCGGTTGACAAGGTGTTTTCAGTCTGGAGGTTCGCCCCTTGATCTTCGGACAAAAATGAAGGGACTTTCATTTTTTTGCATCGAGTAGAAGCTGCCGTGCCACGCATAAAAGTTTCCCGCAAGCTTGCCCTCGCCCGGCCATAATCCTACCATGATTTCGAAGAGAGGTGATCGCTATGAGTGTGAAGAAAATTGTGTTTAATGACGCTAATTTTGAAGCTGAAACAAGGGAGGGTCTGAGCGTTGTCTGTTTCGGGGATCCACGGGATATCGAGTGTCGAAAGGAATCTGCCCTTGTCGAAAAGGCCGCTGAGACGATAGCCGGGCAGATAAAGCTTGGGAGTTGTGACATAGAAAACTGCCCGGAATTGGCCAAGCGCTTTCAGGTAACCAGCATTCCGACCATCCTTATTGTTAAAGACGGCAAGGAAGTGGAAAGACTGGCTGGTTTTCGACATGAAAAGGCTTTGATTAAACATCTCCAGAAGCATGCCGGGTATATCCTTTAGACCAAGTGGCCGACCTGAGACAGGAAGCCGGATACGACGCTGATATATTTTTCCTCTTCTTCTATGTGGGGAAGGTGGGAGCTACGCTCAAAGATTTCCAGCTGTGAATCGGCAACTCCCCGGTGGAGGGTTTCGGCGCAGGCGGGGGTCACTTCGTCATAGCGCCCGGTCAGAATAAGGGTAGGAACGGATATTTCGGAGAACCCTCCTGTACGATCCCAATTTTTCAGGGTGCCTGTGATAACCAGCTCGTTCGGGTCGTTCATGGTTCTTCCTTGTTTAGTTGCTTCGCGCGATTTCTAGAGGGGTTGTCGGGGCGCCGTGAGGCAGAGCTGAACCAGATCGTCGATCCGCGCCGTGCCCGCACACATGACGGTGTCTGCACCGCCCCAGTAAATTTTCACGGTGCCGTCGTCTTCCGGCACTGCCCCGCAGGTAAAGACGACATTGGGCACGTAGCCGCTGACCTCCCACGGATCCTCCGGTTGCAGAATCCACTGATCGGAAACTCCGAGGATTTTGGCCGGATCGTCGAGGTCGTGTAACGCCACTCCCAGGCGATACACTGCACCGGCCATTGTTTGGAAGACACCGTGATAGATGTGCATCCACCCCGCATCGGTTCGGAACGGTGGCGCGCCGGGCCCGACTTTCATTTCATCCCAGTGATAGGGAACGGGTTTGAGAACCATTCGGGAGTCGCCCCAGTGCACCAAGTCGGGGGAATAGGAAATCCAGATCGACCACGGTGTGATTTCGGAATGGGGCCGGTCCAGGCGCACATAGCGGCCATCGAATTTTTGCGGAAAAATTACGACGTTTCGCAGGTCGGCCTGGGTGATGAGCGAAACCCGCTCAACGCTTTCAAAATCTCGCGTGCGGGCGAGGGCAATCCGAACGCCATGGCGGGAATAGGCGCTGTACGTCAGCAGGTATTCGCCCTCGATGGGCGTGATGCGGAGATCCTCAACCCCGAAGGCTTCGTATTCGGAAAAAACGCCGCCGGTTGCCGGCGTGAGAAACGGTTCGGGGTGAACCTCGAATGAAAACCCATCCCTGCTTTCGGCCTTGCCGATGATGGAGCGGCCGTTGTGGGTGTGCGACCGGAACAGCATAATATAGCGGTCGTTGTGTTTGACGACGCCGGCATTGTGAACCGTACCGACGGGATAGGGCACATCATCCCTCGTCAGAATCGGGTTGTTTTTATAGCGCTGAACCAAGGGGGCTACTCGTTTCGCTTTCATGTTACACCTCCATTTTTTCGCCGGCTTTCGGTATGCCGACGGGTGAAAATTTAAGAATCTGTTCATATGTCTCAATGTACTGTTCGACCATCCGGTCGGCAGTGAAGCGTTCCTCAACGGTTTGGCGACACTGCGCCCGATCGATTTCAGCAATCCGGGCAACGTGCGCGATTGCCTCCTCGCAATCTGTCACCAAAAATCCATTTTTCCCATGCTCAATCAGCTCCGGCATACTCCCGCGATTGAAGGCGATAGTCGGCGTGCCGCAGGCCATGGCCTCGATGATGGACAGCCCAAAGGGTTCGTTGAATTGGATCGAATGCAGGAGCGCGGTTGCGTGGCCGAGCAGTTGGTTGCGGCGGGTGGGCCCAACGCTGCCGACATAGGTGACGTGGATGTTGTCCAGATGAGGCGCAACGTGTTTCTGGTAATATTCATCGTCCTGAATGATGCCGGCGAGAATCAGCGGTCTATTGCAGGCACGGGCAATCTCGATGGCTTCTTTGGCACCCTTGTCTGGGTGGATCCTCCCGAAGAAAAGCAGGTAGTCATCCGGTTGGCGCTGGAAATCAAATCGCGTCAAGTCGATGCCGTGGTGAATGGTTTTGATATAGTCCAGCTCCGTCGCCCGATCGGCTTCGCTGATGGAAACATACGCCACTTTCTGGTTGTATTTTTTGTAAACCGGTAAAATTCCGGGGGATGAAAACCCGTGAATCGTGGTGACGACCGGGGTGGAAACCAAGCGGGTATAGGTGAGGGGTAGAAAATCAAAGTGATTGTGAATGAGGTCGAACTCCTGTGCGTGTTCAAAGACCTCCGAAATATGCAGGCATTCCCAAACCTTGGGGATTATGCGGGGATCTTCTTCATAGCCCCTTGCGCACACCGCATGCAATCTTCCGCAGGTTTCGGAATCGCCGGTGGCAAACAGGGTTACATCCAGGCCGCGGGTGATCAAGCCCTCGGTCAGCAGCGAAATCACGCTTTCCCACGGTCCATAATGACGCGGGGGCGTGCGCCAGGCAATTGGAGCAAGCATTGCGATGCGCATGGGACTCTCCTTCAGATTATACGGCTCTCTTGAGTGGTGTTTTCCGCCGATTGCAGTTTAAATAAGGTCAAAGGCGAGGGTGAACTTTTCCCTCCGTAATATTCATATTATTCTTTAAACTCCTTTTCCGTAATGACGGATCCCGGACAGAGTGAAATGCAGTGCTTTCCAAACCGATCGGCGAAGATCGATTCCGCCAGTTCGCCGGTACAATGAGTGGGGGCCACCCAGCGGGTGCCGAGGTCTTTCAGTTCCCGTGCAATGCGTTCGATTTCAGGTGCAGGAGAATCTTTCAAATGGAAGCCGCCCATCACCAGCA
>JAUXCB010000001.1 GCA_030619095.1 Verrucomicrobiota bacterium
GATGGCATCCGCCCCCGCCTCAGCCGCCGCGCGGATGGTTTCTTTTGCCTTTTCGAGAGACCCGCCGTGGTTGGCTGAAAGTTCCGCCACCACATAAACCGGCTGCCCGGCCCCAATTTTCTTTTTGTTAATTTCCATTTTTGTCCCTTTCGGCTCACAGAGCCGACTCTACATTTTCCAATGGTTGGAAACCGGCCCGAAGAGTCAGGCTTGCAGATGATCCGGCCTGCATTATTTTTCCAAACCTTGGAAACTTTTCTTCCAGATAGTGGAACTTTTTTCCTCATGTTTTCCAAGCATTGGAATTTCTACCACCCGTTCACTGCGTTAAACAACCTGCACCGATTCCCCGTATTCTCCCAACAACCGATCATGTGTCAACAAAACCATCGGCTCAGATCGCGCCTGCGCAATCAGTATCCGGTCAAATGGATCCTTGTGATGGTGTGGCAGATTTTCAACACCCACAGCATGAGCCGACTTCACCGGCAGTTCAATGTATCCGGCCTCGCGAAGATAGCCAACCAACTCCACCCCGGAAACCGGCATTTGAGCGGACGACAGCGAATGCTTGATTGAAACCTCCCAGACCGATGCCGCACTGAAATAGATCTGATTGGTTTCGTCCGAAATCAGCTGACGGGCTTTCTCCGGCAACTGCGGGCTGTCGGTCAGAGCCCACAGAATGATATGCGTATCCAGCAGGATTCTCATTTTTTGTTCATTCCTGCCGAAAACAAGGCCTCAATCTCCGAATTGCACCCATCAATGTCGTCGGGAGCTTTAAAGCGCCCGAGCGCCACGCCGATACGTTTGGCTGTTCCGGCTTCGGAAACCGGAATGATTTTCACTACCGGCTTGCCGTGCCGCGAGACAATAATGGCATCTTCAATTCCCGAGACAATGTCCTGAACAATCCGGGACAAGTGCGTTTTTGCATCAAAAAGACTGACCGTATGCATATTTCATCCTCCAGAAAATATAGTTAGACCAAACTAGTTTATTTTCAAGAACCATTTTATGCAATTTCCCAAATCGTTTCGAACGCTTCGGCGGCTTTCAGGCCGACGGCGCTTCCGCGGGTGAGAGCCATCGCACGCAGAACCTCCGGTGAGCGCGGGTGCGGAGCCGGACGGCTTTCCGACTCATACGCGGTCATCGCCTCGATTTTTTTCTCTATAAAATCGGAAATATCCACGAAGAGAGAGGGGCGGAAGACCGGATCGAATTTCTGGAATGCCCATTCGGTGGAAGAGGCGACTTCGTAGGCGTAGAGTGCGCGAATGCCCTGCCCCTCCATCGGGCGCACCGCCGTCATGACAGCCCGAAAGGTGATCTGATGATCCACATTCAGATCGCCTCCATGCTGGGTAAAAACGATTTCGGGCTGCACCTCGTCGACGACGGCTTCGATCTGTTTGATCACATCCAGCAGCGGAATCAAATCGAATTGATTGTCCGGCAGGGATGCGAAGCGGACGTTCACCGCGCCCATCACCTCTGCTGCTTTGCGGGCATCCGCACGGAGAATCTCCACTTCCGCACCCGTGGCTCCATCGCGCGAGGTTCCCCCTTCCCCGAGGATCAGGATCTCCACCTGCTTTCCCTCGGCGGCCATTTTGGCAATGGTGCCTCCGCAACCGAGAACTTCATCATCCGGATGAGCTACTATCACAATAATTTTTGACATATTGACCTCCAGTGGAAACGGAGTATGAACTATGAATGATGAAGGATGGAAGAGGTTTTTTGACAAAGGGCCGGATCGCGTGCGGCGATCAAGCCGGGTTTTTCTAGATTTCCACTGAATGGATACGGCTGTCCATCCACGGTGGTGAAGGTTCCACCCGCCTCTTGAAGGATCAGTGCCGGGGCGCCGACATCCCAGTCGCGCACGACAATATCTTTGAAAAAGAGGTCGGCCGAGCCATCTGCCACCCGACAGATTTTCAGGGAAATACTGCCGGATTCCAGATAACCGGTGCACGAGAGCTCTTTCATCATGCGGACGGCGGTTCCTTTCGGTTCGGGATAGTTGTCCACCAAAATCAAACGGTTTTCGTCTGTAGAAACATGGATCGGCTCCCCGTTGCAAAAGGCTCCTCTGCCTTTCTCTGCCGAGTAGAGCCGGTCGAACACGGGGGCATAAACCGATGCCAGTACGGGTTCGCCGTTTTCCATCAGAGCAGCCTGCGTAACAAACCCGTCAAACCCGCCCGCGAGGCTGGCGGTTCCGTCGATGGGGTCGATCAGCCAATAGCAGTCAGGGCGCGGGTCGATATGCGAGGCAGGATCTTCTTCGCTGAGAATCGGAATGTCCAGCAACCCGGTCAGTGCAGTGGAAAGTGCCTGATGCGCCTCGCGGTCGGCCTCGGTTTTGAGCTGGGCTCCCTGCCACTCGCCGCCGGCATTTCCGCGCCAGCGCAACAGGTCTTCGCCCACTTTTTTTAGAATACTTTTCAGTTGATTTATCACTTCATCCCTCATAGCGGCTCACTCGGCGAGTTCGCCCTACCCTCTCCATCGAAATTCGATATTCCTTGTTCGATATTCATTATTCAAGCGGCTCTGCCGCGCCTACCAATAGCACCCTTCTTCGACATTTTGAAAAGACTGCGGTGTTTCAGAGGAGAGAGGGCGAACCCAGTGTTCGTTATACAGCTCGCTGATTTCCGGTCGGCTGTCCCAGCGCGCGCCCTTGATTCCAAAAAGGAGCTGCAACATTCCACCCATGTGGACCGCCTGTTTTCCAAGATCCTTGATGTGCGCCGCCAGCGGCAGGCCGTAGGCTCCAGCCCCGATCAACGCGATATCGAAATCTGTCGCGGCGACCTGCGTCTTCATCGCCTCCAGCGCGTCGGCCCAGCAGGAAAATTCAACCGTGCCGCCCGCCGCGGATTGCACGGCCCTGACCGTTTTTAACTCAAAGTCCGGAAGAACATCACGACCGGGGAAAAGAAGATCGCGTTTCAAATACTGCTTCTGAATGCTCTCTTCAAAGGGATGAATGACCAACACCTTTTTTCCTTTGAGCACTGCGGACCATGGCTCCGACTGATCATAGGGATCGATTGCATGCAATGGAATAAGAGTGGCGGTCGGGCACTGCTCACGAAACAGCGTTTCTTCGAGCCGCAACGAATTCGACCAGATGCCGAGCACATCGATGCGGGCACAGGCCTTGAGGGTGATCTGAGCAAAATAATCGAGTCCTTCATCCGTCGCCGGAAACACCCCGGCATTGTTCTGAGCCTGAAATCGAATTTTTTTGGTGTAGTCCGGCGGCACACCGGTCAACAAACTGGTGATCCGCCGGGTCGGAGCATTTCGCAGGCGCTGGCGGTGGGCATTGAGCACGTTCATCTCGCATGTGCTGAAGCGCGAAACCATCAGCGGATCGCTCCCGGAAATCCGTTCCTGAAGAAATAGGGAAGCGGCCTGTGGCACCAGAACAGGCACTCGACGGAACTGGCGGTCATGCCGTCGCTTTCGAAAACGGGTCAGTGCCTGTTTATGCAAGGCCATGAGGTTCTCTCTTCCCGCTTACTGATTTTCCATGAGTGTATTGTAGCGGTGCACCACTTCGTGAATATCCGCCGCATCATACTGTTCAATGCCGTGGTCGAGAATGATGCCGCGGTTGCACAGCGCGGAGACCGCGTGCGCATTGTGGCTGACAAACAGAACCGTGCGGCCTTCTTTCTCGCTGATGTCTCTCATTTTATTGAGACATTTGGCCTGGAACTTGGCATCGCCGACCGCGATCACTTCGTCAGCAATCAGAATATCGGAATCCAAATTGGCGGCGACCGCGAAGGCGAGCCGCACAAACATGCCGCTGGAAAAGCGCTTCACCGGCGTGTCGATAAACTCCGGCAGACCGGAAAACTCGACAATCTCATCAAATTTGGCGGTGATCTCATTTTTCTTCATTCCGAGAATCGCCCCGTTGAGATAGATGTTCTCGCGTCCGGTCAGTTCGGGGTGGAAGCCGGTGCCGACCTCAAGCAGGCTGGCGACCCGCCCGCGGATGCGGATGCGCCCCTCGGTCGGTGCGGTGACACGAGACATGATTTTCAGCAGGGTCGACTTGCCGGCACCGTTGACCCCCATAATGGCCAACCGCTCCCCTTTTTTGACCTCGAAGTTCACGTTACGCAAAGCCCAGAAGCGGTCACGACGACCGACATTGGACTCCTCGCCGACACGCACGTTGGGATCTTCTTTACCGCGCTTGGTGGCCCACCAACTTCGCATATCACGGGCAAGGCTCATGTTATTGATCACCCCATACCGGTACTGCTTAGAGATGCCTTCTACGCTAACGACTGTGCTCATAAAACTCCCTTAAATAACGTCAATGAATGTGCGTTCGTTACGGTTGAAAATAATAATTCCGAGCAAAAGTATAACGACCGATAGGATCAGGCTGACCAGCCAGGCCCCGATCGGCTGCGGCCCCTCGCCGGTCATTGCATAGCGGAACATGGCCACCACCGGGATAACAGGATTGGCATAAATAAGCCATCCATAGCCGCGGTCAACAAACTCCGAAAGCGGGATGATCACAGCGGAACAATACATCCACAGTTGCATCCCGAACGATAGCAACTGCTTGAGGTCCCGATACTTGGTGGTCAGGGAAGAAACGATCACCCCGCATCCGACACCCAGCGCACCGAGCTGAAACAGAAACACCGGAATCGCCAGCAGCCAGAGGTTCGGGTGCATCACGGCCCCCTGAACCACATAATAAAAAAAGAAAAAAACCAGTATCGAAAACTGAATCAGCACTTTCAGCCCTTCCATGGCCACATAGCTGATCGGAACGGCCAACCGCGGAAAGTAGATTTTACGAAACAGCTGGGCATTCGAGTTGAACGTGTTGGCGCATTTCGTTAGGCAATGGGAAAAAAATCCCCAGAGCATGGTGCCGGAAAAGTAAAACAGCATCTGCGGGACACGATCCGTGCCGAGCTTGGCGATATTCCCGAACACAAAACTCCAAACCATCGTGGTCATAACGGGCTGGATGAAAAACCACAGCGGCCCGACAACCGTCTGCTTGTAGGCAGAGACAAAATCGCGGCGGATCAACAGGCCCAGTAGATCACGATACCGGTAGAGTTCCCCAAACCGGAAATCGAGCAGTTTGTCTGGAGGCTCAATGATGAGATCCCATGTGTCATCCGGCTGTTTATTTGTCTCGCTCACGATGTCTCCCAAGTGGTTAAGAACTCTATCTATACTTTATTGGATACGCAGGTTTCAACCTCAGAACCCATCAAAGGCAATCCGCCCGCCCCAGCAGCTTTTGTTTCATCCGCCACAAGCGCTTGCGCAGGCGATATCGCCAGCACAGCTCCTTGCGCATTTTGACTCCCGGATAGACATGATCAAACGTGTACTGATCTGCCTCTCGGTCGCGAACCACATCCGCCGGGTGCGTCAAAAAGCCGATGGACTCGGCCGGTCGACTCGATATCCAGCACGCCCCCTCTCCTTTGGTATTGGTTCCGTCCACCCCAAAGCCGATATTAGCGACCAAATTGACATTTGGCAAAATAGTCAGGCCACGGTTCATCCAACAGGTCATCGTCCAGATATAAGCCCAACTGTTCGGGGTTCCTTCCGTATAGAGCGTTTCAAAAATAGTGTGCCAATACGTCACCTCCACCGGATCATCCAGAATCTCATCCAGACAACAGGCATCCCGAAACGCGGGCCAGCCAGCCATGTCGTGATCATAACACTGCCATGCCCGCCGCCAAGTCGCCCAGCCCCAGCCATGATTATAGTCCGAAAAATAATAGCTGGCAACCCCGCGTTTCTGCCCGCGCCGAAAATTATCACCGCTTACACACCAGATGCGCTCATCCCCCCGGTAGCGATCCAGCAGCTCATCGCAATAGTCGAAAAACGAAGGATCCGGCAAGCAGTCATCCTCAAGAATAATGGCTGTCTCAACCTGCTCAAACACCCAGTCCAGCCCGCCGCTGATCCGTGCACGGGTGCCCATGTTCTCCTCGGAATAATGACGGAACACCTCGCAGTCCCAGTCGACAGAATCGGTCACCGCGCGGGCTTGGTCGCAACGCTCTGCCTCCTCCGCACCGCGCGGGCCGTCGGCGATCACAAACAGCATTTCTGGTTGTGCTTCGCGAATCCGCTCAAAGACCTTCTGCGTCAGGTCAGGCCGACGAAACACAACAAACACAACGGGCGTTTTACAAGACATAGCAGGCTTTCAACAGGATTTATAAACCCTCAGATAAATCGATGGAGTCAGGCGGCGGGTTTGAGTTTTGCCCGCAGCCATGCTTTAACTTTTTTCTTTCTGTATTTGGATCCCATCTTGAGAGCTTTTGAAATTTCATACGCCGCAACACCCATCGAAGGAATGTGAATTGAGACCGTTCCGGGTTCCGGACAAGGCAGGGTGTTAAACACTTCCACGATCTGATCCCGGAACCGTTCATAGTAAGGGCGGCGGGCTTCTCTTTCCAGATATCCTGCCGTGACCGTCCAGGGGTTGGTGTTGATTTCCCAAACCTGAACCTCGCCATCTTTTACTCCGTAATCAACACGCCCGTACTGAAGTCCGGCGGCTTCGTAGACCTTCATCAATTCCTCGGCATGAGGATTCTCTTGCTGATACGAATTCAGTTCATCATATAAATACGGATTCTCATCCGCAAAGGTATCGCCCGAAAGCTTTTGCATCCACTTTGTGTCGAAGAAAATACTTCTTGGAATAATTTTATCCCCGACTCGACAAGCCGAATATTTTCGATAAACGCCTTTTGCATCCGATATATCGCAAAACTCCACAAACTTTTCCATCGTGTAGGTGTGTTCAACGGTGGCAAAATAATAAATCATATGGATTTTTTCCTCTGTTAAAATACTGCAAAAGCTATCACCCGCCCAACGAAATCAAACTCAAACAGCCCCAACCCTTGGAAAGGTCTAGGCGAGTGCCGCATTGACGATTTCCTTCGCTTCGGCTTGGATCTGTTTGAGGTGCGCTTCGCCTTTGAAGCTTTCGGCGTAGATCTTATAGATGTCCTCCGTGCCGGACGGACGGGCGGCAAACCAGCCGTTCTCCGTACAGACCTTCAGGCCGCCGATGGCCGCGCCGTTGGCCGGCGCATGCGTCAGCTTGGCGGTGATCGGCTCGCCGGCAAGCGTTTCGGCGGTCACCTGCTCCGGCGAGAGGTCGGCCAGCTTGGCCTTCTCTTCGCGCGAGGCGGCCGCATCGACGCGGGCGTAGACCGGGTTGCCGAATTTGGCGGTCAGTTCCCGATAGTGCTCGCCCGGGTCTTTTCCGGTGACGGCAAAGATTTCGCAGGCGAGCAGACAAAGGATGATGCCGTCTTTGTCGGTCGTCCAAACAGAGCCGTCTTTGCGAAGGAACGAGGCACCGGCAGACTCTTCGCCGCCAAAGCCGCACGAGCCGTCGACGAGACCGTTGACGAACCATTTGAAGCCGACCGGCACTTCCTGCAGGTCGCGGCCGAGATCGGCGGCGACGCGATCGATCATCGACGAGCTCACCAGAGTCTTTCCAACAGCGGCGTCGTTCCGCCAGCCATCGCGGTGGGTGTAAAGATAGTTAATGGCTACCGCGAGGTAGTGGTTCGGGTTCATCAGTCCAGCGGACTTCGTAACGATGCCGTGGCGGTCATAGTCGGGGTCGTTGCCGAAGGCGAGGTCGAAGTCGTCTTTCAAGGCGACGAGGCTGGCCATGGCGTACGGCGAGGAACAATCCATGCGAACCTTGCCATCGTGATCGACGGTCATGAAGCCAAAGGTTGGATCGACGGTGTCGTTAATGATCGTGAGGTCGATGCCGTACTTTTCGGCAATCGGCTTCCAATAGCGAATGCCCGCGCCGCCCATGGCGTCGGCGCAAATCTTGAGGCCGGAGTTGGAAATGGCCTCCATGTCGATCACGTTTTCGAGGTCGTCGACGTAGGGGGTGATGAAGTCGTAAGCGACCGTGGTCCCGGCATCAAGCGCATCCGCATAGTAGATCGATTCAACGCCCTCGTTATCGCCGGCCAGCAGCGCGTTAGCGCGGTCAGCAATCCATCCGGTCACATCGGTGTCGGCCGGGCCGCCGTTCGGCGGGTTGTACTTAAAGCCGCCGTTGTCCGGCGGGTTGTGCGACGGGGTGATGACGACCCCATCGGCGAGGCCATCGGTGCGGCCCTTGTTGTATTGCAAGATCGCGTGGGAGATTACCGGTGTCGGCGTGTACCCGCCATCCTTATCGATCATTGCGGTCACGCCGTTGGCGGCGAAAACCTGAAGGGCCGTTTTTTCCGCCGGGGTGGAGAGCGCGTGGGTATCTTTTCCGACGAAGAGCGGGCCGGTGATCCCCTGCTCTGCACGGTATTCGCAGATCGCCTGCGAGATCGCCATGATGTGGTCTTCTGTGAAGCTGGCATTCAGCGAGGAACCGCGGTGGCCGGAGGTGCCGAAGGCGACTTTTTGGTCGGGGTGAGTCACGTCGGGTTGCGTCTCGTAGTACAGGCTGATGAGCTCCGCAATATCGGGCCGTTGTTCGATTGCAACGGGTTTTCCCGCATCTGGGTGGATCGCCATAGATTTTCTCCTGTTAGAAAGGGTGAAACCATAGAATAAAGCAACGCCACTTCTCAATGCTATAACGTGAAAACTAAGGCGGGGTGCCATAAATGTTTCCTTGGCACCCTGTTCCGATACCCTTCGGCCTTCCGCCGAATGAAAACTGTCTTTCCATCCGCGAAGGGTTGGGTATCCTCTCGATTATGAAAACAAAATCCCTTCCCGAGCAATTCCGCGAAGCGGCGCATACATTTGCAACGCATCCCGCCATCGTCACCCCCGAACAAACCGTCACCTACGCCGAGCTCGACGCGCAGTCCGATGCCATTGCCGCCGGACTCATTGAACGAGGTATCCGACCCGGCGACCCCATCGGACTCTACGGAATCAATAGCTCTACGTTCGTCGCCATCTATCTCGGCATTCAAAAGGCGGGCGCAACGGTCGTGCCGATCAACCTGCTGATCAACCCGCAGGAGGCTGCCTGGATACTCACCGATGCCGAGGTGAAACTTCTCTTCTACTTTGAACCGTTCACACCCGCCGTCAGCGCCATCCGCACCAAACTCCCGGCCATCAAGACCTTTGTTTGCATCGGAGAGAACCGGTCGAACACAAAGGATCTGCTTCTCCCCGAAATCCTCCAAACTCAGGTTTCAAGTTTCGCGTTTCAAGTTTCCTGCGACTCCGTCGCAGTCATCATCTACACCTCCGGAACCACCGGCCGTCCCAAGGGTGCGATGTTGACCCATCGTAATCTAGTGAGCAATGCTCTCTCCGCCGGAAAGGCACTCAAGCTTCGGCCCTGCAACGAGCGTTTTCTAGTGGTTCTGCCGATGTTCCATGCCTTCGCATCGATGGCCGGAGTTCTGATTCCTCTGTTACACGGCTCGTCGCTCATCCCGGTTCCAAAGTTTGACCCGGCTCGAACCGCCGAGTGGATCGAAAAACTGGAAGCCACCATCTTCCTCGGCGTGCCGAGTATGTACAACCTCCTGCTGCGCCTGCCCGAGAAGCATACGCAGCAAATCGCCAAACTGCGCTTCTGCGTCTCTGGCGGTGCGGCGATGCCCGCTGAAATTATGAAGCAGTTCGAAAAACGTTTCGGTGTGCTGATTTATGAAGGCGATGGCCCGACCGAATGCGCACCGGTCACCTGCTTCAACCCCATCGACGGGCTTCGCAAGCCGCAGTCGGTCGGGCAGACCATCCCCGGTGTAGAGATGAAAATCATGGACGAAACCGGCAAAGAAAAAGCGCCGGGGGAGGTCGGCGAAATCTGTGTGCGCGGCCCGAACGTAATGAAAGGCTACTGGAAACAGCCGGAGGAAACCGCTCAATCATTTTTCGGCGACTGGTTCCGCACCGGCGACCTCGGCACTGAGGATGAGGATCACTATTTTTATATCGTCGACCGGATTAAAGACCTGGTGATCGTCAACGGCATGAACGTCTACCCGCGTATGGTTGAAGAGGTGCTCTATCGACACAACGCGGTGCGCGAGGCCGCAGTGATTGGCCAGCCGAGCCGGTTGCACGGCGAAGTGCCCGTCGCCTATATTTCCCTCATCGAAGGCAGTCAGGTCACAGAACAAGAGATCCGCGCATTCTGCTTCGACCACCTCGGGCGGCACGAAGTCCCCAAAACCGTCACGTTTCTCGATGAACTGCCGAAGAATGCGACGGGAAAAATCATGAAACGGGAGCTGCGAAAATCCGGAGAAGTGGAGCGCGGAGTGGACTCCGGAGCGGCAGACTCTCCGGCGCACCAGACGCTCAGAGGCGGCGAGAGCGGAGCTGACCGCAGGCGGCCTTGAGGCCGACCCCTTTGGAATCGCGCAGTGTGGCGTTGATATGCGCTTTTTCCAAGGTTTGGAAAAAGGCCTTCATTGCCTCCGGGGTCGAGCGCTCCCCCTCAAACTCCTCGACCGGGCTGAGCGGAATCAGATTGACACGGCAGGGAAACCTTCTGAGAAGTTTCACCAGCTCGCGTGCCTGCACGGCGGAGTCATTGAGGTCTTTGATCAGCGTGTACTCGAAGGTGATGATCCGATTGGTTTGGGTGGTATAGGCCTCGCAGGCATTCATCAGTTCATCGAGCGGCCAGCTTTCATTCACCGGCATGAGACACGAGCGGGTCTGGTCATCCGTCCCATGCAAAGAGACGGAAAGCTCCACCTGAATCCCCTCCTCTGAAAACCGCTCAATCCCCGGCACAACCCCGCAGGTGCTGACCGTAATTTTTCGTGCGCCGATGGCGAGTCCATCCGGGTGGTTCATAATACGGATCGATTTCATCACCTCATCGTAGTTATCGAATGGCTCGCCAATCCCCATGAACACCACATTGTTCGGACGCGCGCCAAGCTCCCGTGTCACCTCAAGCACCTCGCCGACGATTTCCCCGGCACTCAGATTCCGAATGACACCCTTCTGCCCGCTGGCGCAGAAGGCACACCCATAAACACAACCGACCTGACTGGAGAGGCACACTGTGTTTTTCTGCCGCCGAGGCGCGGGAATAATCACCGTTTCGATCCATTCATTATCCGCCAACTCGAAGAGCAGTTTTTGCGTCTCACCGGCTTCTCCCTTCGTCTCCAGCTTCTTCAGGGTTTGGAAAACAAACTGTTCGCCCAGCAGGCCACGCAGCGGCGCGGGAAGATTTTTCATTTCGTCGAATGAGGAGACGCGCTGGGTATAGAGCCAATCCCAGATCTGCTTTGCCCGAAAAGCCGGAAGCTTCTGCTCGTTACAAAATGTTGCGAGTTCATCCAGAAGCAAGCCATGTATGGAGGGTTTAGTACTCATGTTCTGCGACCGCGTATTGTTCTTTGCCGTGTCTCTGCGCGGGATCGCCCTCTCCTCGTCCGGGGCGGTCTACAGCTGTTCCGCAATGTCGACCGCATGGCCGATGTACGAGGCAGGGGTCAGCTGCAGAAGGCGCGCCTTATCCTCCTCTTTCAATTCCAGCCGTTTAATAAAGTCGTGGATAGCTGCCTGGTCGATTTTTTTGCCGCGCGTCAGTTCTTTGAGCTTTTCGTAGGGCTTTTCAACGCCCGCCTTGCGCATTACGGTCTGAATCGGCTCGGCCAGCACTTCCCACGCGTTATCAAGATCCGCCGCCAGTTTGTCGGCGTTGAGTTCCAGCTTGCCGAGACCCTTAAGGGTCGAGCGATAGGCGATCAGCGCATACCCGAAGGCAACGCCCATATTGCGCAGCACGGTCGAGTCGGTCAGGTCGCGCTGCAACCGGGAAACCGGAAGTTTTTCAGACAGATGACGAAGAATTGCGTTGGCCAAGCCAATGTTTCCCTCGGAGTTTTCGAAGTCGATCGGATTGACCTTGTGCGGCATGGTGGAGGAGCCGACCTCCCCGGCAACCGTTTTCTGCGTGAAGCAGGCAAATGAGATATAGGTCCAGATATCGCGATCGAGATCCAGCAAGACCGTATTGAAACGCGCCAGTGCATCGAACAGTTCAGCCATATAGTCGTGTGGCTCAATCTGAATGGTGAACGCATTCTGCTTGAGGCCGAGATCCCCTTCAATGATTCCGGCGGCGAGTGCGGGCCAGTCGACCTCCGGATACGCACTCAAGTGCGCGTTGTAGTTCCCGACCGCGCCGTTGAGCTTGCCGAGAATCTCCACACCCTGGAATTTTTTTGCCGCTTTGCGCAGACGGTCAGCCACGACCGCCAGCTCCTTGCCGATCGTGGTAGGCGATGCCGTCTGCCCATGCGTGCGAGCCAGTAACGGAACGGCCTTCCACTCTTTGGCCTTGGCGGACAGGGTATCGATCAACTCCTGCTGAACAGAAGCCATTGCCTGACGGCCCTGCTTGAGCATCATCGCGTGGGAGAGATTGTTGATGTCTTCGGAGGTGCAGGCGAAGTGCCAGAACTCGCTCAGCTCATCGAGCGAGCTACCCGTCACCTTTTCTTTCAGGTAATACTCCACCGCTTTCACATCGTGATTGGTGGTGCGCTCAATCGTCTTCACCTTTTCGGCCTCTTCGGGCGTAAAGTCAGCAAGGATCGCATTGAGATGAACCGACTCCTCAGCACTCAACGCACGGCATTCGGGAATCCCGGACTCGGCACAGAGAGCTTTGAGCCAAAGAACCTCCACCGTCACACGGGCGCGGACGAGAGCAAACTCAGAAAACGCGTCCTGCAGTTCAGAGACTTTCGATTCATAACGCCCGTCGAGCGGGCTGATGGCTGTTATTGACATAAATAAGGTTCTCCTCGAAAATCCATAAAATATCCCGCTCGCCCCGTCATGACAATGCAATTCCCCTTCTCCATCTCCACCAGGAGGTTCATCTCCTGAAAGACCGAAGGGTCTGCGACCCTTCACAGAATCAAGAAGTTATATGGAATCGAAACACCACTACTGGTCATTCATTTCGTCGTAAAACGCAATATAGGCATTTTTCTGATTTCCCTCGCGCACCTTGATGGCGGAGCGGGGATGTTCGTTCATCTGGCCGGTAATCATGTAGGGCACGCTATAGCCCCAATCGATGCTTTCGCGTAGCGGCACCATCAGTTTTTCAACGGCTTCGATGATTGGCCGCTGATGGAACTTGGGATTGCGCAGGAAGCCGAGCAGCAGCTCGGTCGGGCAGTTGCCCGCGCCGCGGCCCATGCCGTCGAGGGTGGAATCGAGCATGGTGGCCCCGTTGATCGCGGAACAAACGGTGTTGACGTACGCCATCTGCTGGTTGTTGTGCGCATGAATTCCGATCTGCTGGTTGTGCTCCATGGCTCCGAGATAGCGGCGCATCAGGTCTTCAATCTGCTCATAGTAGAGCGAACCGAAGCTATCAACGAGATAAAGCATATCCATCTCCTTACATTTCCCGAGCAGCTCAAGCCCTTTGTTCAGCTCAAACTCAGGAACCGTGGAAATGGCCATCAGGTTGACGGAGGTTTCGTAGCCTTTATCTTTGGCGTCTTTTATCATCTCGAGCGCGGCGGGAATCTGGTGGATGTAGCAGGCGACGCGAACAAGATCGAGTACGCTCTGATCGCACGGAACAATATCGCTTTCGGTGGTTCGCCCGACATCGGCCATCACACTGAGTTTAATGCCGGGATCCTCGTCACCAAAAAAGCGGTTGAGCGCATCCTCGTCGCAGGATTTCCAGAGACCGTACTCATCCGGGCTGAAGAGCTTTTTATCCGCCTTGTAGCCAAGCTCCATGTAGCCCACACCCGCCGCCACAAGGCTTTTGTGAACTGTGCGCACGAAATCATCGCTGAACTGATGGTTATTCATCAGCCCCCCGTCACGGATTGTGCAGTCGAGTACTTTGAGCTGCGGCCAGTAATTGACCGATTCACCGCTGATATCTTTTGTTTTTGTCATTTTTTTCTCCTTTAAAACTACTTTGCTTTTCACTGCGTCCACCTTCTCTGCCATCCGAGCCAGAGCCTCTTCACGATAGATTGTCTGAAGCGATTCAGAGTACTGAATTCCATTGATCTTCTGCCGCCAGTAGTAAAAACCACCCCGCAACTTGAGATTTTTTATCCCTGTACCTTTAAATGTACCCATTACGCATCACCCAAGTGAACACCTTTTGTTTTTTGTGATGCGTGAATGATGCGCCTTTTTAAAAATTCGTCAACCTTTATTTCAAAACATTTTCCCCGCAGAAATTTTTCACATGGAGGAAAGCAAGAGAACGAAGCCCGACTGACAGCCGAGCATTCCGTTCGCCTCTCCATCAAACTGCGGAAAAACCTCTACAGAAAATCAGGCCATCCAAAAACCCGTGCAATCGTATTTTCAGGCAGAATAATTGAGGGCAGAATAATTTTCACACCCAACCGCAACTGAAGAGGTAATCATTCTCCTGCCTTAAAATGATTCTGCCCATGTTTCATATCGGTTGAATCGGCATATTTCGAAAGTGATTGTAAACGCGGGGCTTTATTAACAAGCTACTCTCTGTTTCCTTCTGTTTAGCGATTGAAACCTAAAACCCAATACCTCATCATTCCCTCTTTCCAACATTCCAATATTCCAGTACTCCAATACTCCACGGAGGTTCCCTATGGCGCACATCACCGTTCCCGAAGCCGAAAAACTGCTCGATCAGACCCTTCCCGTTCTGGACAAAGGATTTATCCGGCTCGTCGACTATATGGGTGGAGACGACCGCATTGTGCAGACCGCGCGCGTCTCCTACGGCGAAGGTACAAAAACCATCCGGCAGGATGCCGGGCTGATTGACTACCTCCTGCGGCACGAACACACCTCCCCCTTCGAGCACGTCATCTTTGAGTTCCACTGCAAAATGCCGATCTTTGTCGCCCGCCAGTGGATCCGCCACCGCACCGCTCGCCTCAACGAAATCTCCGGCCGCTACAGTGTGATGAAAGACGAGTTCTACCTGCCGCCGCGCGAGCAGATCAGCCTGCAGAGCGAAGACAACAAACAGGGGCGCGAAAGCGAGTCCGTGCCGGTGGAACTTCAAGATAAGGTGCTCAATCTGCTCAAAAGCGACCAGTCCTCCAGCTACAGCAACTACAGCGAAATCCTCGACGACGGCATCGCCCGCGAGCTCGCGCGAATCAACCTGCCCCTTTCGATGTACACGGAGTGGTACTGGCAGATGGATCTCAAAAACATGCTTCATTTTCTCAAGCTGCGCATGGACTCCCACGCCCAGTGGGAAATCCAGGAATACGCCCGCGCCATCGCCGGAATCGTTAAAACCGTCTGTCCGATGGCCTATGAATCGTTCGAACGCCACATCCTGCGCGGAGCCAAATTCTCCAGCGATGAAATCGCCGCCATCCATGCGATGATCGACGGCAAGCCCAACCCGCTCGAAGGCCGCCGCCTCGCCGAGTTCGAAGACAAGCTCACCGGCAACCTCTCCCTCTTCGAAAAACCGGCGGAGTAGCCACTGCGTTACGGCACAGCGCTTCGCGGCGCTAAAGCAACGTCTATTTCCAGTTATTGGAAACACAACAAATGTCCCCACACTGTGGCTTCCAAACATTGGGAAATTCAGAGGTCGGAGATCAGAAAACGGTTTTCAAAATCCACGGATCTATCCATATTGTAGGCCAAGCTTCCCCGAAGGGGAGCTTGGGAACGGAACCGCACGCTCTCTGCTTCGCAGAGAAGCGCGCCCTACAATATTTATTAATGCGGCAAACTTTTTTCAGTTTTTTCCTAAGAACTTCCTGTTTCGCCCGTTACCCTCTGTGAAGACTGCCGACGCAGTTCAGGGAAACAACCCGAGAGGAAGACGATGGATAAAGAAAAATGGATTAGCTCACTGGTCAAGCGATACGAACGCCCGCTCTGCAGCTATGCATTCAGCCTGCTGCACGACTTCGAACGAGCGCGGGATGCCGTACAGGACACCTTCCTGCGGCTCTGCGGCCAAAAACCTGAAAAACTCAAGGGGCGCGAAGCCCCCTGGCTTTTTCGCGTCTGCCGCAACCGATCACTCGATATCCTGCGGAAGGAAGAACCCGTTTGCCCCCTGAGTGAGCCGCAGGAGGCCTCTCTGCCCTCTGAGGAAAAAACTCCGGACGAACAGACCGCCCACGGCGATCTAAGCCAACTCCTCCCCCGCTTCCTCTCCAAACTTCCGAAAAATCAACAGGAAGTGATTCGTCTAAAATTCCAACAGCAACTGAGCTACCGGGAAATCGCCCACTGCACCCGGCTCAGCGAAAGCAACGTGGGCTACCTGTTACACACAGGCATCAAAACCCTGCGTGCACAAATGATTAATCTGTAAGGAGATTTTAAAATGAAAACAAACGACACCAAACTGACTGCCTACGCTCTGAATGAGCTGCCTGAAACCGAACGTCAGGCCTTTGAAAAAGAACTCACCCCCGAAACCCGAAAAGCCGTGGAGGAAATCCGCGCACTGGCCGGACAACTGAATGCACATTACGCCACCGAAGGCGAAACCTGCCTGACCGATGAGCAGCGCGAAACCATCTTCGCCGCCGCCCGTAAAAAGAAGGAGAAAATTATCCCCTTCCCGCGTTATGTTTGGATGCCCCTTGCCTCTGCCGCAGCACTGGCCGGGATCATTCTATACGTCTCTTTACCTAGAATCAGCGGCCCAACGGATCGAGCTGTGGAAGTTGCAGGACGCATGGAATCAACCGCTACACCAACCGACAAACGAATCCGTACAGACGTAGATCCGTTTTCTTCGACACCATCCGTAACACGCCCAAAAATGGAACTGAAAAAACCGGCAATAAAAATGAAAAAGTCAGCCAAGCCCAAAACGTTACGGCGCATCGCCAGGGGAAGACCCTATGGAAAGCGTTCAGATGCAGGGGCTGTTAGCTTGTATATGTCGGCGGATAAATTTGAGAAGACTGATTGCTATGGAGTAACCCGAACCGACTCTTTGACAGCCCGCCCGTGGGGGCCAAGTATCGAGAACTATGCCGAAATCCGGGAAAATCAGTTCCTGCGCGTAATCAATCAGCCGCTATCGACATTTTCGATCGACGTGGACACCGCTTCGTATTCCAACATGCGGCGATTCCTGAAAAACGGAACCCTGCCGCCGAAGGATGCGATTCGTATTGAGGAGTTGATCAACTACTTCGACTACAACGATGCGCCGCCAACGGGCAACACTCCGTTCGCAACGCATCTGGAGGTTTCTTCCACCCCCTGGAACCCGAAACACAAACTGGTTCGGATCGCCCTGAAAGGCTTTGAGATCGAACAAAGCGAGCGCCCGGCGCTCAATCTGGTCTTCCTGCTGGATGTCTCCGGTTCCATGAACAGCGAAAACAAACTTCCACTGGTCAAACGCGCAATGACCATGTTAACCCGCCAGCTCGATGAACGCGACCGCGTCTCCATCGTGGTCTACGCCGGTGCCTCCGGCCTCGTCCTGCCGCCCACCTTCGGCGCAAACCGTCAGGCTATTCTCGACGCGCTTAAGCGCCTCGAAGCAGGCGGCGGCACCAACGGCGGTCAAGGGATTGAACTGGCCTACCGCACCGCGCTGGAAAACTACAACAAAGAAGGTGTTAACCGTGTGATTCTCTGCACGGACGGTGACTTCAATATCGGCGTTACGCAGGGCGGCGACCTGAATCGTCTGATCGAAGAAAAAGCCAAAAGCGGCATTTTTCTGAGCGTCCTTGGTTTCGGAACCGGCAACACCAAAGACTCCATCATGGAACAGCTCGCCGACCGGGGAAACGGAAACTACGCCTATATCGACACCTTCAGCGAAGCGCGCAAAGTGCTCGTCGATGAGATGAGCGGCACACTGCTCACGATCGCTAAAGATGTTAAAATTCAGGTCGAATTTAACCCGGCGCTCGTCGCTGGCTACCGCCTGATCGGCTACGAAAACCGAATGCTCAAAACCGAAGACTTCAACGACGACAAAAAAGATGCGGGCGAAATCGGTGCGGGCCATACGGTTACGGCTCTTTACGAGATCGTTCCCACGGGTCAGCCGGTCAACGGCATCCCGCCGGTTGATGAACTGAAATATCAGATATCCGACAGCGCACCCGTTCGCTCGGATGAACTGTTGACCGTCAAACTGCGCTACAAAGAGCCGGATGGCGATACCAGCCGGAAAATTGAAATCCCGTTACGCAACGTAGAGCGCTCGTTCGAAAGCACCAGCGATGACTTCCGCTTCGCAACCGCCGTAGCCGGATTCGGAATGCTCCTGCGTGACTCGGAGTTTAAAGGGGACCTCACCTATGGCCAAGTGATCGAATGGGCGCAAAGCGCACAGGGCGAAGATGGATTCGGCTACCGCCGCGAATTCATCGAACTCGTCCGCAACGCGCAGGCCATTGGGCGCTAAACCCAGAGTTCCAAACCTTGACAGTATTGTGTCCAAGGTTTGGACATTTCCTTGTGTAACTTTTTTGAATTACAAAGTTAAACTCAACACGAACCGGGAGAATACTATGAAATGGATCGTCACACTTATATGCCGCCATTACCAGCGATGCGAAAAACACCGCACTCACGCTCTACAACCAAAACTTCGCGATCGTGCATGAACGAATCGAACTGGAATTGAACAAAGGAGGAACCCATCATCAAAGTGGACGGTCAACTGCGCTTCAGTCTGCCGGGACAGCCGCTGTTTCCAACCCCTCTATATACCAATGAAGATGAGACACGAAAGTGAAATGCACGGGGCGCATAGAGTGTTTGGAAAAACTCGACGCTACAGCTTCCACGCATTGGAACTCCGGCGCTCCCATACGTTTAAACGTGTGGGACAGCGTTCAAATTCACTAAGGAAAATTGGCTTTTAAGACGCCCCTACCGTTGCAACAGATGTTCGCGGTAGTAGGCGAGTTCGGCGGCGGAGGCGACGATGTCGTAGTAGGCATCGTGCTGGCGCAACCGGCGCAGATCCGCCTCGGGGAAATATTTTTTTACGTTTTTGGCGTCATTTTTATCGAAGTCCGCCCCCTCAGTCAGATCGAGCCACTGAACCTTTAGGGTGGAAACATCGAGTAGACGGTAATGTAACCGGCTGACGAAGGTTGGGAAAAATTTACGCGCGAGAATCCAGTCGTTATGCACACTGTTGCCAGCCATCAGCGGTCTCTTTTTGATGGTTTTTGTTGGCGTGCCGCACCAGCGATCAATAAAAGCCGTGAGCTTTTCGTCGATCTCTGCCACCGGAATGGCGTCGCGTGAGCGGCACTTTTTGACCAGATCGGGCAGATTCTTCTGCACCCAGGCACTGATCGGAACATTCTTTGCGGCGCGGACGTAAAAATTAACATCCTCCTCCGGCGGCGTGAGCCGCTTGAGGTCTTTATCGGTGAGCATCACGGAGACCTGAAGCAAATTCGCTTCGTCGAGATCAAGCGAAGTGAACTCGGTATCGAACCAGACGTAGGCTGTGGAAGGGATTTTTTTCATAAGACTAAGAAGTGTTTATTTCACAAGATGATGGACAACAAGATTATTTTTTAAGAGTGATAAGCTGAATCTTCTCCCGATTAAAATTCACCCACTGCAATTGCTTTAACGGAGTATGATTAAGCAACTTGAGCAACTGCTTTTTATAAGATTCAAAATGTCGAATTATTGAGGATACGTGCAAACAGGTCTGTTCATCCAATCGACATATTTTTTGGTACCCAACAATCTTTCCTGCCACAACAACTTCTACAGGCTGTATCAACGCATCTTCCCCGCCAAGAAAATGATGGATCGCCTCCCGATACAAACCCACATCCAAAAACGCACCCCAGTTCGTTAGTAATTTTTGAACGATATCCCGAATGGATAAACTTGAAGGAAGCTCTGCCTGCCATGCATCCTCATTCATCTCAAAGGCCATTCGTTTTTCAGCACTCAAATTCGTTGTCACAAAACGATGCTGAACGGAGGGTGAGGAAAAATTAATCAGTTTTCCAAACTGCAAATCAGAAAGTAACAGATAGTTCAACGTTTGCGCCTCATGCGTTCCGCCTAATAAATCGACCGCCTTCAGCTCATAAATTGAACCGGCGTTCACTAAAGCGTCGATAAAATACGATTTTTTAAACGATTCACAGGAAACAACAATTTCACCCTCCGACAAAACGTTTAATCCGCTATTTAAACAATGGCGGATCAGTTCGGCATGGTAAACGTGTTCATCATAAAAACGCCCCAATTCATTTTGAATATCAAACGCATGACCCATCACAAGGTGATCAATCTCGTAGAATTGAGATCGGGAAGGCGGTTCGACATCAAAACAGCACTCGATTGGCATCAGAATCTCCAAGAAATCATCTTGTTGTCCATCATCTTGTGAACTCGATCCGAACAAGCCAAATCAAGCATTCAAAATATCAAAGGTGTCGGATGCGATCACTTTCTCCTCATCCGTGTGGATGACCAGCGCGGCCACCTTGGACTCGGCCGTGGTAATCACCGTCTCATTGGCCTCGTTGGCGGCGTCATCCATCTTCAGCCCGAGATAGGTAAAGTTTTCGAGAATCAGCTTCCGGACGGTGCGCTCGTTCTCGCCAATACCCGCCGTGAAGACGATTCCGTCGACCCCGTTTAGAGCGGCGGCGTAGGCACCGATATACTTCTGAACTTCATAGACAAATTTTTCAATCGCCTGCGTGCAGCCTTCGAGTCCTTTGCGGTAGCCCTCCATCGTGTCGCGCATGTCGCGGTTCCCGCACAAGCCGAGGAGTCCACCCTGCTTATTCATCAGAGAGCTGACCTGATCGACCGTCATATCCTGCGTCTGCATAATATGCAGGGGGATATAGGGATCGAGATCGCCAGAGCGGGTGCCCATAAGAATACCGGCCAGCGGGGTCATTCCCATTGAGGTGTCGACAGATTTCCCACCTTCAAAAGCAGTGATTGAACTGCCATTGCCAAGATGGCAGGTGATCAGCTTGAGTTCTTCCAAGGGTTTACCAAGGGCTTCAGCGGCTTGCGCAGCCACGTACCCGTGAGACGTCCCGTGGAATCCGTAGCGGCGGATTTTATGGGTGGTATATTGGGTTTTTGGCAGGCCATAAAGATAGGCTTTCGGCGGCATGGTCTGGTGAATGGCCGTATCGAAGACCGCCACCTGTTTCATCGTGGGTTCCAACTCGTGAATGGCCTGAATTCCCATCAGATTCGGTGGATTATGCAGCGGCGCCAGCACAGAATTATCGCGAATAGCCTTCACGACATCGCCATTGATCAGAACCGACTTTGAAAAATCTTCGCCACCATGAACGACTCGATGCCCCACCCCGGAGAGATCGCCCAGACTTCGGAGTGTATTTTTTTCGGGATCCGTCAGCAGTTTGAAAATCGCGTTGATCGCCTTTTTATGATCGGGGAGATCCAAGTAGATATGCTCCCTGTGCTCACCCTCTCGTTTGCAGTCTACACTGGCTCCGGAAATGCCGATGCGATCGGCCCCGCCCTGAGCGAGAACTTTGAAATCGTGATTGTCGCCGGTCACCTCGTAGAGTTTGTATTTGATCGAGGAAGACCCCGAATTAATTACCAGAATTTTCATATCTTCTTATTCCTGTTTTTAACAACCTAAAGCCTGCACGGCAGTAATTGCTGTGAGACCCACTATATCTTCCGCACTGCATCCGCGCGACAAATCATTCACTGGCTTATTGAGGCCTTGAAGCATCGGACCGTACGCCTCGGCACCGCCGAGGCGCTGCACAAGCTTATAGCCGATATTTCCGGCATTGAGGTCGGGGAAAATCAGGACACGGGCTTCGCCATGCAACTCGCTCTCCGGGGCTTTGCTTCCGGCGACCGCCGGCACAATGGCGGCATCGAGTTGCAATTCGCCGTCGAGGCGAATCGGTGCATCGGGATGGTTGACCGCAAGGATTTCTTTGGCCTGGGCGGTCGCATCAATCACCTTCTCAACCAGCGGACTGGAGGCCGAGCCTTTGGTGGAATAGGACAAAAGGGCTACAGCGCCGGGAATGCCAAATTTGAGTGCGGTGAGGCCGCTGCTGACCGCGATCTGCGCAAGCTGTTTCGCACTTGGGTTTTCAACAAGTGCGCAGTCGGAGAAGAGATAGGTGCGTCCCTGAACACACATAAAGAAGACGCTGGAGACGAAGGAGCCCTTGATGATCTGAAGCGCGGGGCGAACCGTGTCGGCAGTGGAATGAGCCGCGCCGGAGACGAGGCCGTCGGCATCACCGCACTGCACCATCATCATGCCGAAATAGTTGACCTCTTGCTGAAGCGTCTCTTTGGCCTGCTCCAGGGTAAGCCCTTTGTGTTTACGCAGCTCATAGAACGCGGCGGCGTATTCATCGAGCTTCCCGGAGGTTTCGGGATGGATCACCTGCACACCGGCACCAGCGCGTCCGGCGACGGTTTCATCGCCGAGAACAATCACACGGGCAATGCCTTCGGCGACAATCTGTTTCGCCGCTTCCGTTACACGCTCGTCGGCACCTTCCGGCAAAACAAGGGTTCGCGGATTGGCTTTGGCCTTTGCAATAATGTCGGTGATGAAAATACTGCGACTCATCTTTTTTCCTTTGCGTTCTAACCCGTAACTAAAAAAAGACCTCTTAGCGGGTTAGCATAAAAGGTCTTTTTCCATCCATCGGGGGTAATGTCCTTACTCGGCGGCTGCCTCGGAGGCTTCCACCCATTCAAGAATCGCCATTTCAGATGCATCGCTCATCCGCGGACCCAGCTTGGTGATCCGTGTATAGCCGCCTGCGCGGCTTGCGAAACCCGGTGCAATCTCTTCGAAGAGCACCTTCACCTGATCGGGATTTTTCAGCTTTGCCAACGCCTGACGGCGGGCAGAAAGCGTTCCTTTTTTTCCGAGGGTGACCATTTTCTCAGCGAGTGAACGGGCCACTTTGGCTTTCGAAAGCGTGGTTTTAATCCGGCGTTCTTTGATCAGGCTGCAGACCATATTGGCTAGCATCGAGTCGCGATGTGCGCCCCGTCGACCCAGTTTAATTTTGCTTACGCGATGTCTCATGAGGTACCTCTTCTTCTACAGTCTATTCTTCATCAATGGCCGGGGGATTGAGCAGATCGGCTTCAAATGTCATACCGAGCGACAGTCCCATTTCGATGATCTTCTTCTTAATTTCATTCAGCGACTTCTTCCCGAAGTTGCGGTACTTGAGCATTTCAGCCTCCGTCTTCTGCGCCAGCTCACCAACCGTTGTGATATTGGCGTTGTTGAGGCAGTTGGCGGCGCGAACGCTCAGCTCGATTTCGTTCACACTGATATTGAGCTTCTTCCGGAGCTCTTCTTTTTCAATATCAATCTGTTTTTCGCTCGCTTCGAACTCGATGAGGTCTTTGTCGTAGCTGACAAAGATGTCGAGATGATGGCGCAGGATGGCGGCCGACATGGTCAGCGCCTCGTCCGGGTTCACACGGCCATCGGTCCAGATTTCGATAATCAGTTGATCATAGTCGGTGCGGCGACCCACGCGGCAATTTTCGATTTCATATTTCACACGCGAAACCGGGGAGAAAAGCGAATCGATCGGAATCACACCGATTTCCTGCTCGTCCGGCTTGTTTCCTTCCGCCGGACAGTACCCGCGACCGACGCGAGTTTCGATTTCAACATCAAAGGTGCCGTTAGTGTCGAGTGTCGCAATGTGGTGATCGGGGTTGAGTACCTCAATACTATCATTGGTCTGAATGTCTCCAGCCGTCACCTCGCCCGGACCTTTGACGCTGATCGTTAGGTGCTGGGGCTCACGGGTGTAGGATTTGAGCAAAACCTTTTTGAGATTGAGAACGATGTCGGTGACATCCTCCACAACGCCCGGAAGGCTGCAAAATTCATGTGGAGCGCCTTCGATTTTGATCGAAGAAATTGCGGTGCCTTCCAGAGAGGAAAGCAGTACGCGGCGCATGGAGTTTCCGATGGTACGGCCATATCCGGCCTCGAAGGGCTCCGCAATGAATTTTCCGTAGGTATCGGTGGAAACGGACTCGTCTTTGACGACCCGCTTGGGCATTTCGAAACGTCCCAGTCTAATTGGCATCTTTTCTCCTCCCAGAACCGGGCATTAACCGGTTCGTATGGTGTGTTTATTTTATCGATTCGTTATACGCGGCGCTGCTTCTTAGGGCGGCAGCCGTTATGTGGAATCGGCGTGGTATCTTTAATGGCGGAAACGCGTAACCCTGCGGACTGAATCGCACGCACGGCCGACTCGCGGCCCGCGCCCGGTCCCTGCACCCGGACCTCGACTTCGTTCATGCCATGGGAAATGGCACCGCGCGCGGCTTCCTGCGCAACGGTTGTGGCGGCAAACGCTGTGCTCTTGCGGGATCCTTTGAACCCGCAACGCCCGGCGCTACTCCACGAAACAACCTCTCCCTTCATATCGGTCAGAGAGACGATTGTGTTATTAAAGGTGGTTTTGATGAATGCAATTCCGTACGGAACGTTCTTGGCACCCTTGACCCGGCGCTTCGGTTTGGCTTCCTCTTCCTGATCGCCTTCGATCACCGCAAAAATATCTTTTTGGCGGGAGGGTTTCTTCGCCTCACCGGGTTTTTCTTCCGTTTTCTCCGGAGTCTCCGCAGGGGCTTCCTCTGTTTTCGCTTCCGCGTTGGCGGGCACGTCAGCAACAGGAGTCTCTACAGGGGCGTCCTCTGTCTTCGCTTCCGCTTTGGCGGGCGCGTCGACCACTTCTTCTACAGGTTTGGTTTCTTCAGCCATGAATTCAATTCCTTAAGTTAAAATTATCGCGTGGCCACTTTGGCGGCCGAACGCGCTTCCTTACCGCGAACCGCGCCCACCGTGCGAACCGGTCCCTTGCGAGTGCGGGCATTGGTTTTCGTCCGCTGTCCGCGAACGGGGAGACCGCGGCGATGCCGTGAACCGCGATAGGAATTAATGGAAATCAGGCGACGGATGTTCTGGGTAACCTGACGACGAAGATCGCCTTCAATCACATAGTCTTCACGAAGAATCTTGGTGAGGCTGGTGAGCTGCTCGTCGGTCAGGTCGTCCGCTTTCTGGGCGGGGTCGAGACCCGACTTAGCAATCGCTTCACGCGACGAGGTGAGGCCGAGGCCATACATATAAGTCAGCGCATATTCGAGGCGCTTTCTTCCGGGGATATCAATACCGAGGATCCGTGGCATAAATCTGCTCCTTTAGCCCTGACGCTGTTTGTGACGGGGTTTGTTCTTATTAATAATGTAAACACGCCCTTTACGACGGACAATCTTGTCGTCAGCGCTGATCTTTTTTACCGAAGCTTTAACCTTCATAAATTCACCTAAAGTACTATTCGCCCTGCATTCATATTATAAGGCGACATTTCAACCTTCACACGCTCGCCTGTCTCCAGGAAAATCTTTTCCCGATCCCGCATGGCTATATAAGCCGTAAACTCATGTCCATTGCCTAAAACCGCACGGAAAGCGTGAGGTTCTATCACCGACTCCAATCGGGCGTCCAGCAAAATAATCTCGCGCTCATTCATTTCAAAGGCGGACATCATACCCGCCCGCCCCTGTTGCACAAGCCAGAATTTGAGAAATTTCATCTTTTCAAGTCAGGGCTTTCCGCAACGGGGAACTTTTATCTTCAAACCTTGAAAAAAATGACGCCCTCGGTAGAGTATCCGGATGATGACTAAGTTGAAAAATACATTTTCGTGGTCGTTCAGCGCGGCGGCCGATTTTGACGAGTGCCGGCGGCGACGCTATTGGAGCAAGTACGGCATGTGGGGCGGATGGGAGCGCGGCGCAGACGAGATGACGAAGGCCGCCTACCGCCTGAACAAGATGACCAACCGCTGGGGTCTCATGGGCGTGGCGACGGAAGAGACGATTATGCGGGTTCTTCGCCAGCATCAGGCGGGAAACCCCATCACAGCGGACGAAGCGTACGAAGCGGTTGCACGACCCTTTTTAATTCGATGCTGGAAGGAGTCGCGCGCGAAGGCGTGGCAGAAAAATCCAAAACAGTTCTGCTGCCTGCAGGGTCATTACTACGGAACAATGGAGGATGAAAAATCCGCCATCGGCGCCATCCGAAAACAGGTGCTCCACTGTACAGCCAACTTTATCGACAACGTTCTCCCCCGGATTGAACAGATCCCTTTTGAGCAGGAGATGCGAATCCAGACACCGGATATGGGCGGCGATCCCGAAAACATCACCTGGAACGGGGTGAAGATGTATGTGATTCCGGACTACGCCTACCGCAGGGGCAATCAGATGCATATTCACGACTGGAAGGCAGGAAAAATCAAGAAGGCGCACCGCGAACAGCTGGCGGGCTACGCGCTTTGGGCGGAGGTGAAGTATCACGTGCCGATCGAAAACATTTTCCTCTATGTAGAATATCTCAACGAGGGACAGGTGCTTCCGTTCCAGTTGACGAAGGAAGAGTTCGACGGACAAAAAGCCCGCATTGAAGCGTCGGTGGCGGAGATGAGCGAATACCTCGCGGACTTCGACCGCAAAAAAAACGAGCCGCTCCCAAAAGAGGAGTGGGAGTTGGCAGCCGATCCGAACTCCTGCAAATACTGTAAGTTTTATGAGCTCTGCAAGGGGGAATTGTAGGAAGTGAGAGTGTACATTCCACTTTCCACATTCCACTTTCCACAATCTCTCTACGTCTTTTTCCGCTTATCCTTAAAGAGCGCGGCGCGGCGTCTGGCCTTTGGGGTTCGGGCCGTGTGTGCGACGTTGACAAGTATCCCGATCATCGCGAAACAGACGAGCAGGCTCGATCCCCCATAACTGATAAAAGGAAGCGCGATCCCTTTGGTCGGCATGGATCCGGTAACAACGGCCAGATTAATCATCGCCTGCAAAGTAAGCATCAGGGTGATCCCAAGTGCCGTGAAACGTCCAAAATCATCATTGGCCCGCTCGGCAATCCGCAATCCGCAAATAAAAATAACAACAAATAGAAGCAGTACACACGCCGTGGCGATGAGACCCAGCTCCTCCCCGATAATAGGAAAGATGAAATCGGTGTGGGCTTCGGGGAGATAAAACTGCTTCTGAATGCTGCTACCGAGGCCGACACCCCACTCTCCGCCCGCTGCGAAAGCGCATTTGGCGTTGATGAGCTGCCACCCAGCGCCCTGAGAATGCGCTTCGGGATCCAAGAAGGCCATGATCCGCTCCCGTCTATTTGGAATCAACACCAGCATGAAAGCCAACGATCCCACACCGAGAGCAATAACTCCCAAAAGCCAGAAAAAGCGAGCACCGCCAATATAAAGAAGAATGAAAACGACGGCACCCACCAGCATTGTGGTTCCGAAATCCGGCGCAGCCATCAATAAAACAGCAAACAGTCCGATCCCCAGAACGGGAACAAGGAAGCCTCGCTTAAAGGTGTGCATATAGCGGCGGCGGCGGGAAATCCACCAGGCCGAAGAAAGAATGACCCCAAGCTTGGCAAACTCAGAGGGCTGAATTGCAAAGGGTCCAAAACGAATCCAGCGCCAGCTTCCATTGATTTCACGCCCGATGCCGGGAATGCGAACCAGTACTAGAAAGACAATGCAGAATGCGGCGGCGGGTAGCGCGATTTTTCGAACCCATGCTAAATCGATTCGCGCGCAAACAATGGCAATCGGCAGTGAAATAAAGAGAAGCCAGATCAACTGGCGAACCAGAAAGTGTTCCGCTTGTTCATAATGGCTCTCCCCGCGCACCATGCTGGCACTGAACATCATCACCATCCCAACCGTAACAAGAATGAGGACGGCGGAAATGAGGACAATGATGGTTCGACGCTGCATGAGAAAAACTATAATCCAGCTGAAGGTAGAAAGTCAAAAAAACGAAAGCTGAAATCAACAAAAAGCACTCCGAGAACGGAGTGCTTTTCATCCCTTTTGCTATCGAAAAAATTTATCTAAGCAGTCTACGACTGCTGTAGACTTATTCTGGAATCGGAACCAGCAACTTGGTGCCGGGCTTCAGGGTCGAAGGATCCGTAATGCCATTCAGAAGCATGATCTCCTTCTTCAAGCTTCCATACTGGCGGGCGACATCCTCAAGGGTCTCTCCGGGATAAAGAACATGCTCGTACACCGGGGCGGAGCCCGCCGGTGCGAGAGGTTTCAAACCAACAATCGGAGCCAACTCCGGGGCGGCATCTTTCACGGGTGCCAATTTCGCAGGGGCGGAGGGAGCAACCTTGATCAACACAACGCCTTCTTTTGGAATGGTGAGGCTCTTCCCGGCAATAATCCGGTTGCTGCTCATCGCATTGGCCGCCTTGAGTTCGGCGATAGTCACGCCGGCACGACTGGCGATGCCTGAAAGGGTGTCGCCTCGTTGAATGACATAGGTGGTGCCTTCTGTAATCGGCTTGCTGGAGCCCGCCGCCGGACGGGTAACCCGGGAGGAGGAAGCGTTGAGCCCGGAAGGAATCACGATCTCCTGACCCACCAGAAGCTTGTTGGCATTGGAGAGGTTGTTGAGTGCGGCCAGCTTTTTCCAGCTCGTGCCATACATCGAGGCAATCGCGGAAAGGGTATCTCCTTTACGGACAACATAGGTGTCTCCAACTGCCGGCACGGCGGGAGGATCAAATATCACACCGGGATCCGTATCGATCATCGGCGGCAACAAAATGGAGTCTGACCCGTCAGCAGGAAAATCGACGGTGTCGGCAACGTGCGCAGGCCCAAGGGTCGGCTCGTTGTAGGGCCAGTTAAACGCGTCGATGGGACACTGACCTGTCGCACATCCTTGCATAAGTAGAACACCCGCCAGCACCACCAGGTGCAGAGCCAAAAGCTGTAAACTGATTTTTCTTGATTTCATGACTATCCCTCTCTCTTCTTTCTATTCTTTTCACCCGCCTGCTTACATACGTTCTTCAGCCGGCTTGCTTCGCAGGCAAACACCTCGCCGCGCTCATTAAAACCGCTAAACTGGTCGAAGCTGGTGCATGCAGGAGAAAGCAATATGGTATCGCCCGGCACGGCTCTCTCCCATGCGGCGGAAACCGCTTCTTCCAGTCTCCCGCAAGGAAGACAAATAACAGAATCCTCCCATGCCGCCTGCATCGCTTCCGACGCTTCCCCAATAAGATATAGACGGGACACCTGCTGCGCCAGTAAATCTTTTACAAAACTAAGATCCGTCTCCTTGGCCCGGCCCCCTGCAATCAAATGAACCCGCCCGGAACTCATCCGAAGCGCTGCACACATTCCGGCCAAGTTCGTGGCCTTGGAATCATTAATAAATTTAACTCCATTCACCTCCGCCACCGGCTCCATCCGGTGCGGAAGTGGCTGAAAGGCTCGGGCGGAGTCCTCCAATGCGCTCGGCGGCAGCCCGCAGGCATCGCCGACTGCAGCAACCGCTGCGGCGGCGGCGGCAAGCACCTCATTGTCAAAGTAGGTCCCCGTCAAATCGACCTCACCGACGCGGCCTTCAAAAAACCGGTACCCAGCCCCCTGCTCCGTGCCAAAGGTCTCAGGCTCAACAGCAAACGGAAAATCGGCGGCGGCGGAAACAAAGCCAAAGGGAAGAATGGCCGTGTCGCCCGTTTCCATCTGTTTAAAAAGCCGCAGCTTGAGGGCGCCATAGGTCTCTATGTTGTTATGACGATCAAGGTGGTTGGGCAACACATTGAGAAGCACGCCGACATCGGGACGGAACCGCTCCACCGTTTCGAGCTGAAAAGAACTGACCTCCATGACCAACCAGTCAGGACGTTCCGGCAACCGGACCGCAGCAGAAACCGGAAAGCCGTAGTTGCCGCAGGGCACGGCGAACCGCCCGGCCTGCGCCAACATATCAACCATCCATTTAACCACCGTGCTTTTCCCGTTGGAGCCGGTCACCGCAATCACCGGACAATCTCGACGGGACCAGCCAAGCTCAAGCTCGGAAAGCAGAGGAACCCCTCGTTCCGCCAACTCCCTCACCCAAGGGTGCTCCAGCGAAAAGCCGGGGCTGAGAATGGCGACTTCCGGCTCAAAAGAAAGCGCCTCATATCGGTAGTCGGGAGTGGTTTCATCAGCAATTGAAACCACCGTCGCCCCTTCGCTCCGCAACAACGCCTCGGCGGCGCGCCCGCTTCGTCCGCACCCCAAAACCAGAGCTTCCCTGTATTTATGCATTCGGCAACATTAAATGGGTGGAAGTCAGAATGCAGTTAAAATATGCGGGGGTAAACAGGTTTTTTAAACAGGTTTTGTTATGATCCGCTGGTCAACCTGCGAGAAAATGTTCATGCTGTGTAAAGAAGCAAAAACTGAACCCCATAAGGAAAGGACGCTGGAAACATGGATATAAAACTGAACTTCTTCGGCGCAGCAAAAAACGTCACCGGCTCCTGCTATTTTCTTGAGGCGAACGGTGTCCGACTCTTGGTGGATTGCGGTCTCTATCAGGAGCGCGATCTGAAGCCCCGCAACTGGGCTGACTTCCCCGTACCGGCAGAGACCATCGACGCCGTCCTGCTCACCCACGCCCACCTCGATCACTGCGGCCGCCTGCCAAAGCTGGTCAAAGAGGGCTTCCGTGGAAAAATCTATGCAACCCCCGCCACAGCAGAAATTTCGACCATCATCATGCTCGATTCCGCTCACATCCAGGAAGAAGACATCAAACACAAAAAACGGCGCCACGAACGCTCCGGCAAAAAAAGCCCATTCCCCTACGAACCGCTCTATACAATGGAGGATGCCGAAAAAACCCGGTCGCTCTTCCACTCGGCGCGATACAACACGAACATCGACATCGGCAGCGGGATCACCGCCGAGTTCCGCGAAGCAGGACACGTTTTCGGCTCGTCGATGATCCGCCTTACAGTGAACCAGGCTGGGGAAAAGCGAACCATTCTGTTTTCAGGCGATGTCGGCCGCCGGGATCTTCCGATCATGCGCGACCCCGCCCAGTTTGAGCAGGCCGACTACGTGCTGATCGAATCAACCTACGGCGACCGCATCCACGGGCAGGTGGCGGACATCCCCGGCGAGCTGGAGCGCATCATTAACGAAACACAGCAGGCGGGCGGCAACATTGTGATTCCGAGCTTTGCGCTCGAACGGACCCAGGAGCTGCTTTACCACCTCAACAACCTGCTTAACGAAGACCGCATCCCGCACCTGCAGACTTTTGTCGACAGCCCCATGGCCATCCGGGTAACGGACGTGTTTAAAAAACATCCTGAATTGTTCGACGAAGAAACCATGGCGCAGGTAAATGCCGGCGATCAACCGTGCGACTTCCCGGGGCTGACAATGTCCCGCACGGTCGACCAGTCCAAGGCGATCAAAGATGTCAAAGGCTCCGCGATCATTATTGCCGGCTCAGGCATGTGCACCGGCGGACGGATCAAACACCACCTTAAAAGCAATATTGACCGTCCCGAAAGCACCATCCTCTTCGTGGGATATCAGGCGTTCGGCACTCTCGGCCGGGTGATTTTGGAAAAACCTGAAACCGTGCGGCTCTTTGGCGAGGACTACCCCGTCAAAGCCCGAATCGAAAAAATATCCGGCTTCTCGGCGCACGCCGACCAGAACGAGCTTCATCAGTGGATCTCATCGCTGAAAACCCCGCCGCGCAAGGTATTCATTACCCACGGTGAGGAATCGCAGGCTACCGCCTTCCAAAAATTCCTCTCCGGAAAAACAGGCTGGAACTGCACCGTCCCCGACTACGGCCAAGAAGTACTTCTGGACTGATCGCTTTCTACATAATTGCAAAACAACAAATTATGAAAATGTTACGATGCCAGGTCTGCCCCGAATGGCACTAAGTTAAGCCTTTTTGGCACGGAGAAGGGATCCTCTTTTGTCCTTCAAAAAGACACCTTCTTCCTTAAATTTAACTCACGGATTTTTACTGTACAGCGAATTAAAACAGAAGCAACTTTCCATCCTTAAGCCAGCATGACGCTTTAGGCGGACTGGCACGTTTCACGAGGGGTTGCAAAAACGCTGAGAAAAGGGGTCAGAAAAGGGGTCAGCCAAAGAATCTTGCTGTTTTTATCCTTGATGTTCATTAATGCGTGCTGCACGATGTGTTCATGCCGAGACCTTTACGAGTGGAA